>JBPOIK010000112.1:0-111908 GCA_052034525.1 Planctomycetota bacterium | reverse complement strand
CGTGCAGGACCACTTCGATTTTGTCGCCCCCCCGGACGACGTGTTCGTTGGTCAGGATATGGCCCGCCGCATCGAGAATGACTCCGCTGCCCTGGCTCTCCGCGACGCGAATCGGGGACTCGCCCTCCTCCATAGACCCCTGGGACAACGTCCGATATGTCCGAATGGAGACGACCGACGGACGGGTCTGGTCGGCCAGGGCGGCGAACGTATCCTGGAGACGGTGCAGATCGGGCGTCGTATACAGGTCACCGTCTACGGCTGTGTTCGCGGCAGCCGGCCGGGCGAACGCCATCGCCAGAATCAGCGCGGCCCCCGCTGCTCGTGCGATTGTGCAGATTCCCTTCATCGACAGACTCCTGCGCGACGGCTGATCCCTCGCTCTCCAGGGGATCAGTCTGGTATATTATACTCACAAGCCCGGGACGATAACCGGGATCGGGCGGAGGCGGCCCCACGGCCCCCGGCCGCAGTGGTGTCTCTGTCGCGAGACGACGGATTCAAGGGAAGACACGGCGTAACCCGCTATGGATGATCTGACGCTGGCCAAGCTTGAGTTCGCCCACGTGCGCGAAGCCCTGGTCAGCCATTGCGGTTCGAGCCTGGGCAAGCAACTCGCCCGGCGGCTGGAGCCCTCGCGCCAGGCCACCCAGGTCAGGCGATGGCTTGACCAGGTGCGGGAGATGCTTCTGCTCGAAGCCGGCGGCGACCTGCCGCCCCTTGGCGGCGTTCAGGACGTGCGAAGCCATATTCGCGATTCCGGCATACCCGCCGGCCTGGACCCCGAAGCGCTGGCCCGGGTGGCCGAAACGCTCGCGGCCACGGGCAACCTCTGCGCCTGGGCGCGCGGCCTGACCGATGACACGCCGCATATCCGTGCCCTGGCCGAGCGCATCGGAGATTTCTCCCTCCTGGCCCGCAAGATCGACGAGGTGATCGACTCGCGCGGCCAGGTGCGCGACACGGCCAGCCCCAAACTCGCGGGCATACGGGCGACGATCGATCAGTCGAAGGTGCGGATCAAAACCGTGTTTGACCGCCTGCTCCGCCATGCGAGCATTCAGAAGATGCTGCAGTACGCCGGCGCGACGTTCAACAACGACCGCATGGTCCTGCCGCTCAAGGCCGAGCATCGCGGCCGGATTCCCGGCATCATCCATCGCAGTTCGGACAGCGGGGCCACCCTGTTCATCGAGCCGACCGAGGCCGTGGAGCTCAACAACCGGATCGCCCGCCTGCGGCATGACGAGCACGAGGAGATCACGCGGATTCTCATCGCGATTTCGCGGACCGTGCATCTCAACGCCGAGGAGATTCTGCGCACGCTGGACGCGCTGGCCGTGCTGGACCTGATCACCGGCAAGGTGCGGTTCGCCCGGCACTATGACGCCGTTTGTGCGGAGTTGCACGACGGACGGCTGCTCGACGTGCGTCAGGCGCGACATCCGGTGTTGATCGACCTTTTTGCGAAAGAGACCCGGCGGGACGAGGCGCCGCGCGCCGTCGTGCCCATCGACTTCCGCCTGGGAGACGATTTCGACATGCTCGTCATCACCGGTCCGAACACGGGCGGCAAGACGGTGGCGCTCAAAACCATCGGCCTGCTGATCGCCATGACGCAGGCCGGCCTGCCCATCCCCGCCGACCCGGGCGCGACAATGCCGGTGTATCGCCACCTGTTCGTGGATATCGGCGACGAGCAGAGCATCGAGCAGTCGCTCAGCACCTACAGCGGGCACATCTCCAACATTCTGCGGATCATCCGCCGCGCCACGCCCGACTCGCTCGTGCTGCTCGACGAGCTGGGCGCCGGCACGGACCCCGACGAAGGCGCGGCCATCGGTCGGGCCGTCATGGATGAGCTGTTGCGGATCGGCTGCTCAACCGTCCTGACCACGCACCTGTCGGCTCTGAAAGGGGTCGCTTTTACGCAGCCCCGGGTCGACAACGCCAGCGTGGAGTTTGACGTGGACTCCCTGCGGCCGACGTTTCGCCTGCGGATCGGCGAACCCGGGACCAGCCATGCGATCACCATCGCCGACCGGTTGGGCATGCCCGCACGCATCATCAAGCGGGCCAAGCGGCACCTGGCCCGGCGGGCCCAGGCGTTGAACGAAGCGATCGCCGGGACGCTGGAGGTCCGCCGCAAGGCCGAGGATGCCCGCGCCGAGGCCGGTCGGGCCCGCCTGGAGGCCGAACAGGCGCAACGCCAGTTCGAGGCCCAGCGGCGCGAATTCGAGGCCGCCAAGGCCGCACACGACGAGTGGGCCGGCTGGATCAACGGCCTGCGGCCGGGCGATCCGGTCTACATCAAATCGTTCCGGAAGGAAGGTCGGGTCGTGCGGGCGAAGCTGCACCGCCAGAGCATGGTGGTCGCGGCCGGAGCCATGGATATTGAGGTCCCTCTGACGGACCTCGCCCCGCCGGATGGCGCGGTTTGAGCCCTGCGGGCCGGGTCGACCGGCACGGACGCGGCGGCAAGCACGCCCGGACGCCGGCATGACCGGCCTTTGGCGCTCACTCACCCACGTCGATGCGAATGGATGTCGCTCGGCACTTTTCCTCCTTGGGCAGGCTGACCTCCAGCACACCGTTGCGGCAGACGGCTGAGATTCCGGACGCCTCAACCTCGCCGGGCAGTTCCACGGACCGGCGGAAGCTCCCGAATCGCCGCTCGCGACAGATCGTGGAGTGAAGCGCCTCATCAGCCGGCTCAACCGTCTTCTCCCCCGCGATCGTCAACGTCCGTCCATCGAAACTCACGTCAATGTGCTCGACGCGCAGGCCGGGGACTTCGGCCTTGACGACGTAGCGGTCAGCCGTTTCATACACGTCCAGCGGCGGCGCCCAATCCTGCCCATCAAACGGTCCGGTCGACACGCCCCCGTGCCACATTCGGCTCAGCAGCATGTTCATCTGGTCCTGCAGGTCACTCAATGACAACTGCCTTTCTCGTCGAAACGGTATCAATGCCATCGTCCTGACTCCTCCGCGCAAAATGATATGCCTTCACCCGGGTTCCCGGGCCTCCTGTGGTACGCCGGCGGAGACCCGGGGGATCGTCGGATTGTCGCAAAAACGGCGCGGGAGGGGGCAGCCCCCCGGCCCGGCGTACAGGCCGCAGGCCGGAAGACCTCACACGGTCTGCCGGCCTGCACCACAAATGCCGTTGTCGATCGCGCTGCCGGGCGCTACTCCGTCGGCGCCGGCACAGTCTTCTCGGCAGGTTCGGATCCCAATTCCGGCCCCGGTCGCGTCATGGCCTTCACGACGTCCCGAACCTGGATAATCAGCTCCATCGGCACGAACAGGTCAGACTGGGTGGCGGTCTTTCCCGCGCTGTAGGAGACCATGCCGACCGGCGCGTTGATCTGCGGCATGGTGACAGGGAATGGCTCGTCCATCACCTTGCCGATGTCGTTCAGCATCCGCAGGAGCGAATCCGCCGCGAAGTACAGTTCCTGGTGCCTTTGAGCCGACATCGCCTTGGCCGTGTTTACGATGCCGGGATTCCGGGACAGCGGCGCCTGCTTCTGCTTGACCAGACCGATCATGTTCTCGAACCGGGCGGGACCGCCGCCGAAGGTGGCAATCACATGGTCTGCGTCCACCGCGCCGATGCGGAACAGAACGCTCTCCTTGCCGATGACCTTGTGCACTTCCTCCAAGTCGTCCGCGTCGATCTCCTCGATCTCATTGAGCTTCACGAGCAGGTGGTCGACGCTTACGCCGCCGATGGTCTCGGCCCCGGGTACGTACTGGAGCTTGGAGAGCACCTTGCCGGCTTCCTCATCCAGCACCAGGCCGCCCGTCACCGTGCCGATGATGTCCTTGATCTGCCCAAGCACGCCCGGCGCCCCGCCTTCCACCTGAAGCACATTCGCAAAGCCGATGAAGCCACCGTCTCCCTTCGTTCCGGGCAAAGCGGAGATCTCGATGGCCAAGCCGCGCATCGATCGGATTGCTGCGGCCGTCCGATCGAGAAGCTCACGAAGCTTCTCCGGGCTGATCTTGTCCTTGGGGAGGGACGGGTGGTTGAGGATCTTGTCGATCTGCTTGCTCAACTGGCTGGCGCCGAATTCGGCCGCTTCCTTGCTCACCAGGCCCGCATACGCCACCACGTAATCCTCGGCCGGCAACCCGACCAGCATGGTGTCGCTGGTGCTTTTGGTCATCGCCACGGCCTTGCTCATGTCAGAGCCTTCTCTAAAGGCCATGCCCAGGCCCAGCCGCACGCCGGCGGGTGCGATCTTGATACCGACCTGGAGCGATTGAACCTCCTTGAAGAACGTGGTATCGGTGCCCATGGCCTCTGCCTGCGCCAGGAACGGCACAACCAGCGGGCTGGCCTGCACGGTGGCCGCGTTCGCCCAGATGGTCACGTCGTCGTCCGACGCCCGCTCCAGATCGTGCGGCGCAACCACTGTCTGGAGCCCGGTGGTCGAATCCAACACCTTCTTCGCGCTGGCCACCGACGGCGCCAGCACGGCGAACTTGCCCTTGGGCGCGAGGAAGACGGCAGGCAGGTTCGGATTGACCATCCTGGATATCTTGCCTTCGCCCTCCTCGACCGGTTCCAGTTGCAGCGATGCGGTCAGCTCGGCGTAGTCCGTGACGGGCACCAGCAGAGCCATATTCTCGTTCAGGCTGTTCAGGTCATCCGAAGGCAGTACCACCAGGACCAGGTCGCCGTTGTCATTCACCCCGGACAGGAACCCCAGGAAGCCTTTGGCCATCATCAGCGCACTCATCGGCGGGACGTCGAATTTCTGCGCGATGGACATGATCTTCTTTTCCACGTCCGCGATGTTCCGTATGCAGACGACCGCCCAGGCGTCCGACGGGATCGCGCCGTAGGTGTCCGCCGCCGCCGGAGCCGCCTGTGCCGTCCACACCGGCCCCGCCACATACAACGCCGTCAGGCTCAACAGCAGCACTGAAGTCTTCCACGCTTGCCTCATTGGTGTTTTCTCCTTCTGTTGCATCGGTCCGTCCAGCCGACGGCCTGGGTTTCGCAGCCAGTACGTCAATCGTATCCGCCTTGGCCCGGTCACACCACTCTGTATTCGGCTGAGCCGCATGAAAATTCGGATCAACCCGCCGCAGAATCGTCGCTTCCGGCCGACGAAGCGTCAAGCCGTCGGAATCCGTCGACATTCGTCCTGAACGGCTGACCCGAAGCGCTGGTTTCCCATCCTTCCCCCATGCAGAGCCCCCCGATGCGAGGAAAAGGGCCTGGTCGGCCACACGGACACCCCAGGGGGCCGGCCGACCGGAACAGCCCGCCCCGCACACGAAGAGATCCCTCCCCGGATTGTGAGCGTACCCGGGCTCCGCTATAGAATGCGGGACCGCGGCCCGACAACCAAGTGGACAGAAGCAGAAGGAGAGACCGTGAGTCCTACGAGCCAATTCCTGAACCAGGCAAGCCAATTTCTGAACCAGGCAAGCGGTTTCCTGAAGCAAGCCGCCGATTGGATCTGGGGACCCTGGATGCTGATCCTGCTGTTCGGCACGCACCTGTTCCTCACATTTCGGCTCCGGTTCATCCAACGGTACATCGGCAAAGCCATCCGGCTTTCATTCGAGCGGCACGCCGAGGGCAAGGGGGACATCAGCCATTTCGGCGCCCTGATGACGGCGCTGGCCGCCACGATCGGAACGGGAAACATCGTCGGGGTGGCCACTGCCGTGTCGCTCGGCGGGCCGGGCGCGGTGTTCTGGATGTGGCTCACCGGCGTGTTCGGGATCGCCACCAAATACTCCGAAGCGCTGCTGGCGGTGAGGTACCGGGTCTTCAGCGCGGACGGACTGGCAGCCGGCGGCCCCATGTATGTTCTGGATCGCGGATTGAAGATGCGTCCGCTCGCCGTATTGTTTGCGGTCTTCACGGCCATTGCCGCATTCGGCATCGGAAACATGGTCCAGGCCAACTCCATCAGTACAATGCTCGCGGAGCCGATGCGCGTGCCGGCCGCCCTGGCGAATCTCGGGGTACGGGCGGAAACCGTATCCGTTCCCACCTGGGTTACCGCCATCGTGATGACCGGCCTGACTGCGGCCGTGATCCTCGGCGGAATCCGGTCCATCGCGCGCGTCTGCGGATACCTCGTGCCGTTCATGGCCGTCTGCTACGTGCTCGGCTGTCTCACGCTGCTGGCCATGAAAGCCTCGACGCTGCCGGAGACCGTTTGTCTGATCTGCAAGAGCGCGTTTTCCGGACACGCCGCCCTCGGCGGATTTCTCGGCGCGGGCATCCGGGAGACGTTGCGCTACGGCGTCGCCCGCGGCCTGTTCTCCAACGAGTCCGGGCTGGGCAGCGCGCCCATCGTTGCCGCCGCCGCCCAGACGAAAAACCCCGTCCGCCAGGCGCTCGTCTCGTCGACGGGAACCTTCTGGGACACCGTTGTCGTCTGTCTCTTGACCGGACTGGTGCTGGTGAATTCCGGCGCCTGGCACCACGGAAGCACGGGCGCTCCGCTGACGGCGGCCGCGTTTTCCGAGCTGCCCGTCGTCGGTCCGGCCGTGCTGACCATCGGGTTGTTGACGTTTGTCTTCTCGACCATTCTGGGCTGGTCGTATTACGGCGAGAAGGCGTGCGAATACCTGTTCGGGGCCCGTTCCGTCCTGCCGTACCGCGCTCTCTGGGTCATCGCGGTGGCGGTCGGGTCGGTGTCCACCCTGCAATCGGTCTGGAATTTCGCCGACATCGCCAACGGCCTCATGGCAATTCCAAACCTGATCGCCCTGCTGCTGCTCAGCGGCGTGGTCGTGAGCCAGACCCGCCAGTACCTCTGGGAAGGCAGCCTCGACCACCCCGAGAGTCTGTCGCCGCCGACCGGCGATCCATAACGGCCCAACCGGCAGGCCGCGTCGCGTCCGCCGACCTCCGGAAGCCGCGGCTCCCCTCTTACCGGTGCCCGATGAGCTGAACGGTGTCGCGTGCGATCATCAGTTCTTCGTTCGTCGGGATCACCCAGACGGAGGTTCGACTGCCGTCCCGGGTGATCACGAACGGTTCGCCGGACCTGCGATCGTTCCGAGCTGCATCCAGTTCGATGCCCAGCGGCGCCAGGCCGGAGAGGATTTTTTCCCGCATGAACACCGCGTTCTCCCCGATGCCGCCCGTGAACACAATGGCGTCGCACGCCCCCAGCTCGGCCAGGAAGGCGCCGATGCACTTGCGGGCACGGTGGGCGAACACGTCGATGGCCAGGGCCGCCCGCCGGTTTCCGTTGCGGGACGCCTCGCGCACATCTCGCAGGTCGCGCGAAACCCCGCTGAGGCCCAGCAGGCCGCTCTTCTTCTCCAGCGCGTTGCGGATGTCGTCCAGTTTCATCCCCTCCCGGGCGAGGTGGAAGATGATGGCCGGGTCAAAATCGCCGCTGCGCGTGCCCATCACCAGCCCTTCCAGCGGTGTAAGTCCCATGCTCTGATCCACGGCCTTGCCTTCCCGGATGCACGAGGCGCTGCACCCGTTGCCCAGGTGCATGGTGATCAGGTTCGGATGCGGCTTGTCCAGCAGTTCCGCGGCCCGCATGGCCACATATCGATGGCTTGTCCCGTGGAAGCCGTACCGGCGGATCCGGCGCGTCTCGTACCATTCGTACGGCACGGCATACAGATAGGAAGCCGGCGGCATGGTCTGGAAGAACGCCGTATCGAACACGGCCACCTGCGGCTTGCCCGGCAGAATGCGCATAGTGGCCTGAATGCCGCCGAGATTCGCCGGATTGTGCAGCGGAGCCAGCTCGCAGCAACGCTCGATGGACGCCAGCACGTCGCCGTTGACGATCACGGATTCGTAAAAATCCTCCCCGCCGTGCACGACGCGGTGTCCCACGCCGTCGATGCTCTGCGGGTCCGCGAGCGGCGGCGGCGTGCCCGCCGTGGTGAGCAGGGTCATGATCTTCCGAATCCCCTGGTCATAGTCGGCGATGCGTTCCGGATGCTCGGACTTGCTGCCGCGCACAGAGTGGGTGGTCAGCGATTCCCCCTCCCCGATCCGTTCGATCAGCCCCGTCGCCACCTCGCTGCCGGCGGCCATGTCATACAGCTTGTACTTGATGGAGGAACTGCCGCAGTTGATCACCAGAATATTCATTACGCCCCCTTGGCCTCGAAATCCGTCATTACCTGTCCGCACCATCCGCGAAGACGCCGCACGATCTTACCGCGACCCGGCCTGTATGGCCGTGACCGCGGCGGTATACACAATGTCATCCACGCTGCAACCACGGGAAAGGTCGTTCACCGGTTTGTTCAGGCCCTGCAGAACCGGCCCGACGGCCAACGCCCCCGCCGACCGCTGCACGGCCTTGTAGGCGATGTTCCCCGCATCCAGATCCGGGAAGATGAACACGTTCGCCCGACCCGCCACCGGCGAATCCGGCTGCTTCAGCCGGCCGACCTCCGGGTCGATGGCCGCGTCATACTGGAGCGGACCGTCCACCGCGAAGTCCGGATTTCGCTCTCGAAGCAGTCTCGTCGCCTCCGTCACCTTGTCCACCGACTGTCCCGTTCCGGACTTGCCGGTGGAATACGAGAGCATGGCCACAAACGGCTCAATGCCGAAGGCGCGGGCCGTCATGCCGGCGGCCCAGGCGATTCCCGCCAGCTCCTGGGCGTTCGGGTCCGGAATGATCGCGCAATCCCCGTACACCAGCACACGTGTGGGCAGGGCCATGAAGAACACGCTGGAGGCCAACCCCACGTCCGGCCGGGTCCGGATGATCTGAAGGGCCGGGCGGATCGTATCGCCCGTGGAGTGGATGGCCCCGGACACCAGCCCGTCCGCATCCCCAGCCTCCACCATGACGGTGCCCAGATGGATGGGCGACTGGTCCAGCCACGCGCGAGCCACATCCGGCGTCATGCCGCCGGCCTTGCTTTTGCGGATCTCCACCACGCGATCGATGTACGCGTCCATTCGGGAGACCGCTTTGGGATCCACCAGCACCGCTTCTTCCAGGCTCACGCCGACCTTGGCGGCCTGCGCGCGGATCCGCTCCGGGTCGCCGACCAGAATCGGCTGGCAGATGCGGGCTTCCACCATCTTCGCGACGGCCTGCACGGTGCGCGGTTCCTCGCCTTCGGGAAACAGAATGCGCTTCTGGAGTGATTGCGCCTGCTCCACCAGTTGCTCCAGGAAGGCCGCCGACCCGGTCTTGCGCTTCCGGGGGCGGGGGACTTTCAGCCGGTCCCACAACCGCTCGTGCTCCAGGTGCCGCCACACCGCGGACGATGCCGTCTGGATCTTGTCTTCGTCCTGCACGCGCATCCGCGCGTCGATCCCCTGAATCTTCAGCGCCGTGGTAAACGTGTCCGTCTTCACCGTGCAGATCGGAAACGGCGGCGCGCCGAGATCCTCGATCAGCCGCATGATCTCCGGATCCGGACGAAGATCACCCGTCAACACGACCCCGGACACCGAGCGGCGCTTGCCCGACTTCTGAGCACAGGCAACGGCCAGCAGAATGCCGTCCCGATCACCGGGCGTGATGACCAACGTGCGATCCGTATCCAGATGGTGAATGAAATGCCGGGGCTCCATGGCGGCAACGATCGTCTTGGTCACCACGTTGGACAGGGCCTCTTCTCCGGCGATCACCTCGGCCTGCAACGCACTGCATACCTGGTCCATCTTCGGATAACCCAGATAGGCCAGGTTGGGCACCACCCCGAACAGCGGCAGCCCAGCGGCTTCGAACGCATCCACGATCCGCCGCTGGGCCACCTCGAAGGGCTGATCGGTGACGCGGTTGACGACCACCCCCAGAACTTCGCAGTTCTTCTCCTCGAACGACCGCTTGGCCGTCCGCACGTTGGCCACAAGCTGATCCACCCGGGTAATCCCCTCCTCGGACTGACCCCGGGCGACCAGCAGCACCGGAATCTCCAGGTGGGCGGCGATCGCCTCGTTGATCTCTTGGTCAAACAGGCTGGACGCCCGGGCGTTGTTGATGCCCTCCAGGAGGATCATGTCGTGCTCGCCCACGTGCTTCTGGAAACATCCGCCCACGCGCTCCAGCAGCACGGACAGGCGATCCTGAGCAACCAGCTCCCGTGCCTCTTCGATCGTCATCGGGCAAAGGTCGCAAGCCTTGTGGTGGAACCGGCACGCCGACCGGACGACCGCCACGTCCGGGTCCCCGACCCCGCCGCCCACCGGCTTGAGGAACCCCAGCCGTTTCACCGACGTGCGCAGTACCTCGCACAGACCCAGCGTGATTACGCTGCTGCCCGCCTCCAAGTCCGTGGCGCAGACAAAAAGACCACTTGGCATTCGAGAACCCTCCTGCTCGTCGGCAAGACTACCGCCTTCTGTACCCCGATCGTATCACGAACCCGGAATCTCCCGCAATTGTCCCAAACCAGGCAGCGGAATCGGACCCTCTCCGACGCGTCTCCCGAATAAGCAAGTCGCGTGCCACTGCCACCCCAAGAGAATCGCTTCGCGGCCGGACAGAAAGGTCAGTGGAAGACAAGTGAAACCCAGACGTGAAAGCGGCTCACGGTATGCGAAAATCCCGGAGCCATCGGTCGACCCGACGACGCAAACCTATGCACCGGCCGCCACGGTACGCTCCCAGCTCTGACGCCATTGCTCGGCGCGGTGCTGGGCCCAATGCCAGACGGCTTCGTTCCAGTCGACCTCGCGTCCCTGAATCGCGGACAACTCACTGCGATACCGATCAATTTCCGTCATCTGAGCGACGCGATCCGCATGCATCTTCTTGCGACGCCACTCATCCGCCACCCCCGACTCCCAGCTCTCAATCGCCGCCACCAGGCCGGGATCGGCACCCCGCTCGATCCCCAGAAAATAGCGGTGTACGAGAATGGCCCGCCGCTCAGAAGGCAGATAACGGCTCAAGGCCGGATTCTGAAAATCCGGGTGCTCGTCAAGCGATCTGACACTCATACCAGCTACATCTCCAGACCCGAACACCCCAGCCCACTCCACCCACGGGCCGGCTGAATAGATGCCGCCAATCCCCACACCACACGCCCGAACTCCCGTCACCCGTCCGCAGCATCAGACTTCTGACGAGCATTCGTCGCCCGGGCTTCCCCCAATCATCCTGTCAGCCCCCACGCCGCACGGACAAACCGGTTTACCCTCCCCATCCGTCCTTCCGCGGCACTATGCTGCATTATAGAACTATCACCCGATATCGGTAAGGGCGAGTTGCCTCCAGCAGGTGGGACACACCCTACATTTTGTCACGCTCTCCGCTGCCCATACAAAACGTACATTTCCACTGCAAATTCACTGTTCAGCAGCCGCCGTTCTGATCTTGGCGCGGATGTCTGTCAGCAGTCGTTCGAACGATTCCGCGAACGCCTGCACGCCCGCGGCTCGGAGCTGGTCGGTAACCTCCGCCAGGCAGATGCCCTCCGCCTCCAGGCGGGCCGGCATTTGACGGGCGGCATCGAGGTCTTCGAGGATCGACGCCCGCACGTCTGTCATGCTTCGAATGGCCTCCAGCGTCGCGGGAGGCGCCGTGTTCACCGTGTCCGGACCGATCAGCGTATCGACGTAGATCGTCTCACGATAGGCGCGGTTTTTGGTACTGGTGCTCGCCCAGAGCGGCCGTTGCGGATGAATGCCGTGTCGGAGCAGGTCTTTGCAGGCGTCGGTCTGGAGGCACTGCCGGTATCGGTCGTATGCCATCTTCGCGCTGGCGACGGCCGTTCGGCCCAGCAGGTCGCGCAGATGCGTCTTTCCGTTGGCGATCTGTTTTTCCAGGAGGCTATCCACCGCGGTGTCGATCCGGCTCACGAAGAAGGACGCCACGGAAGCCGCGCCGCCCGGATCCCCCCCTCGGTCCAGGTGTTTTCGAGCGCCCCGCAGAAACGCCTCAAAGACCTGCTGATATACTTCCACGGAGAAGATCAGCGTGACGTTCACGTTGATGCCGTCGCCGATGAGCGTCTCGATCGCCGGCAGGCCCGCGTCCGTGCCCGGCACCTTCACCATCACGTTCGGCCGGTCGATCGCCCGGACGATCTGTCGCGCGCGGGCCACCGTAGCGTCCGTGTCGTCGGCCAGGGCCGGCTCCACCTCGATGCTCACGAACCCGTCGCGACGCTGCGAGCGCTGGTAAACGGGAAGAAAACGGTCCGCCGTTCGCCGGATATCTTCAAACGCCAGCGCCTCATAGACGGCCTGCGCATCGCGCGTGCCGCCGGCGACCAGGCCCGCAATGGCCTCATCGTAGAGCGAGCTCTCGCCGATCGCCTTCTGGAAGATGGTGGGATTGGACGTGATCCCCAGCACGCCCTCGTCAATCAGTGCCTGCAGCGTGCCCAAGTCGATCATGTCGCGCCGGATGTAGTCGCACCAGACCGACTGTCCCAGAGCCGCCAGTTTTCGGAAATTGCTCATCCACGCCTCCCTGCTCACACGAGGACGCCGGGCGTCAGGCCATCGCGCGCTGCGCCGCCTCGACCACATTCTCCGCGGTGAATCCAAAATGCGTCATCACTTCGTCACACGGCGCCGACGCCCCGAACTGATCCAACGCCAGGACGATCCCCCGCGACCCAACGTATTTCTGCCACCCCCAGGCCACGCCCGCTTCCACCGCCACCCGGGCCAGGCAGGAAGCAGGCAACACCTGTTCGCGGTACGCCGCATCCTGCCGGTCGAACAGACTGGTGCAAGGCATCGACACGACGCGGGCCCGCACGCCCCGGGCCGTCAACTGCTCATAAGCCTGTACGCACAGCAGGAGTTCCGAGCCGGTGCCGATCAGGATGACCTGCGGATCACCCGCCGCGTCCGCGAGGATATATCCGCCCCGCCGCGCGCCGCTCGCCGGCGCCAGCAACTCCCGATCCAGCGTGGGCAGGTTCTGCCGGCTCAACGCCAGCGCCACCGGACCGTCCGTCCGCTGCATGGCGTACCGCCAGGCCTCTGTCACTTCGTTGGCGTCACCCGGCCGCACGACGTCCAGGTTCGGGATCGCCCGCAGCGACGCCAGGTGCTCGACCGGCTGATGGGTCGGGCCGTCCTCGCCCACTCCGATGCTGTCATGGGTAAAAACATAGATCACCGGCAGCTTCATCATCGCGGCCAGACGAATCGAAGGGCGACAGTAGTCCGCAAATACCAGAAAAGTCGCCCCGAACGCACGCAGCCCCGCCAGGGCCAGCCCGTTGCACGTGGCCGCCATCGCGTGCTCACGCACGCCGAAGCGGATGTTCCGGTTCTCGTAACTGCCGCCCTGGAAATCCTCGCTGCCCTGAACGTAGGTCTTGGTCGAGGGCGTCAGGTCCGCGGCGCCTCCGATCAACCACGGCACCGCGGCCGCCACGGCCTGAAGCACCTTCCCACCGGCCGCCCGGCTGGCCATCCCCTTTTTGTCGGCGGGAAACACCGGCAGTTGCGCGTCCCAGTCCGCCGGCAGAGTCCCCGACTGCACGTGGCTCCACTCGGCGGCCAGAGCCGGATGGGCCCGTGCGTACGCGGCAAACCGATCGTTCCATTCCCGTTCCAGCCGCTCGCCGCGTTCTTGGAGCGGTACGGTCATATGCTGCCGCACGTCCCCGGGCACCAGGAACTTCGCCTCCGGATCCCACCCGTAAAACACCTTCGCCTTTCGAATCTCCTCTTCCCCCAGAGGCTCTCCGTGGGCGGACGCCGTTCCGGCCTTCGTCGGCGCTCCGTATCCGATGACGCTGGTGATCTTCACCAGGGTCGGTCGATCCGCCGTTTCGGCCGCCGACGCCAGGGCCTCATGCACGGCGTTCACGTCGTTGGCGTCGGCCACCGTCAGCACCCGCCAGCCATACGCCGCGAATCGAGCCGCTACGTCCTCGGTGAACGCGAGGTCGGTGGAGCCGTCGATGCTGATGTGATTGCTGTCATAGATCCAGATCAGGTTGCTCAACTCCAGGTGACCGGCCAGGGATGCCGCCTCCGCGGTAACGCCCTCCATCATGCACCCGTCGCCCAGCACGGCGAACACGCGATACCCCACGATCTCGTGGCCCGGGCGATTGAACCGCCCGCGAAGCCATCGTTCGGCCATCGCCATTCCCACGCTGGCGGCCGCACCCTGTCCGAGCGGTCCCGTGGTGATCTCCACGCCCGGTAACTCGCCATATTCCGGATGGCCGGGGCATCGACTGCCCAACTGCCGGAACCGCCGGATGTCGTCGAGCGAGACGTCGTAGCCCGACAGATGCAGCGTGCCGTACAGCAACATGGACGCGTGGCCCGCCGAAAGCACGAAACGATCACGGTTGGCAAACCGGGGATTGGCCGGATTGAAACGCAAATGGCGTGCAAAGAGCGTGTAGGCCACCGGGGCCAGCGCCATGGCCGCCCCCGGATGACCGGAGTTGGCCTGCTGAATGGCGTCCATGGCCAGGGTTCTGAGCGTATTGATGCACAGTGTGTCCAGTCTGGATGGTGTATGCACGATCGTCGTTCACTCCGCACAAAAGGTTGATCGGAGACCGTCGCATCCGGAGGGCGATTCTAACCGCAAATCAGGCCGAATGCGACCCGGACGGTGGTTGCGGAAAACGGGCTGGCTGGCGGGGTGGTGGCGCTGGCAGCGGGGCGCGGTGGAAGGGGTACGGTCGCGTGTCGCGCGGGCTTCGCCGGGGCGAACCGGCAATTCACAGCCCGACGCGGAACGCCATCCTACGCCTTGCTTTCCTCCTTGAGTTTGAAGAACTCCTCCAGTTTGCGGAGTGCTTCGCGTTCGATCTGGCGGACCCGCTCGCGGGTGAGGCCGACTTTCTTGCCGATGTCTTTGAGGGTCATGGGCCCCGCGCCCTCGAGGCCGAACCGCAGCCGCAGAATGGTGGCCTCGCGCTCGCTGATGGAGTCGAGCATCTCCTTGAGCATGCGCGCTTCCGAATCGAAGAACATCCGGGCTTCCGGCGAGGGGGTCTTCTGGTCGGCGAGCATCTCCGTGAGGGGCACGCCGGACCCGTCGTCTCCGGACTGCGTGGGCGATGCGAACGCCTTGACCGCCTTGCGAATAATGCGGACCTTTTTCTCCGGAAGCTGCATGTAGTCGGAGAGCTCGGAGATGCTGGGCTTGCGGCCCTCCTTCTCCTCATACATCTCCTGCGCCTGCCGCATTTTGGCGATCATCTCCACCATGTACGCCGGAATGTGAATGGGCTGGATGCTGTTGATCAGGCTGCGCTTGATCGCCTGCTTGATCCACCAGGAGGCATACGTGCTGAAGCGGGTTTCGTGATCCGGATCGTACCCCTCCACCGCCCGCAGCAGCCCGAGGTTTCCCTCGTTGATCAGGTCGCTGAGCGACGCGCCGCGCTTGGCGTATTTTTTGGCGATGTTCACGACCAGGCGCAGGTTCGAGCTGACCATGCGCTCCCGGGCCAGGGCGGCATCCTGTTCCGCGGTTTCCCGTTCGGCCAGCGAACACTGGCCCTTGCGGAAGCGCTCCGCCAGCTCGAGAGCACGCCGGATGGTCTCCGCGAGCTCCCGCTCTTCCTCGGCCGACAGCAAGGGCGCCTTGTTGATCTGCCGAAGGTACGTTTGCAGTCCGATGTCCAGTGCGATGGCTTCAGAACCCTGTAACAGGGCGCAGAGCAACGGTGTCGCTCCGTCGCCATCCCGTGTTCCGTGTTCAGGACGAGACTACTCGTCCAACTCCGTGTCGTCCCTGGCGTCACTGCTGGGCGCAGGCGACAAGAACGGCACTCCGGTAATGAGGTCCATCGGCTCCGAACCGGGGGATTGCAACCCGCCTCGCCGCGGACGAGCCGGCTCGCCGGCGTACGGATCGTGCTCCGCCGACCATTCCGCCCGCTTCTTGGAAAGCCCGATTTTCCGTTCCTGGGGATCCACGCGCAGGATCTTGACCTGCAGCTTGTCCCCGATCTTGACCACCTCGTGCGGGTCTTCGACCTTATGATCGGCCAATTCGCTCACGTGCAACAGACCCTCGAGGTCCTGCTCCAGCTCGACAAACACGCCGAAATTCGTGATCTTGGTGACCGTTCCCTCCACGATCTGGCCGGGGATGTAGTTCTCGGGCACGGCCCGCAGCCAGGGATCTTCGTGCAACTGCTTGAGTCCCAGGGCGATGCGCTGCTTGTCCTCCTCGACTTTCAGCACCACGCACTCCACCTCGTCGCCCTTCTGCAGCATCTCCTGGGGGTGGCTGATCTTCTTGGTCCAACTCATATCGGACACGTGCAGGAGTCCGTCGATTCCCTCCTCCACCTCCACGAACGCCCCATAATTCGTCAGGTTGCGAACCCGACCGCGAATCCGCGTGTTCGGCGGATACTTGGCCGCCACCTGCGTCCAGGGGTTCACCTCGGTCTGCTTCAGGCCCAGCGAAATCTCCTGCTTGCCCTTGTTGATCTCCAGCACCATCACATCCACCGGCTGCCCCTCATGCAGCAGCTCGGACGGGTGATTGATCCGCCGGGTCCAGCTCATTTCGCTGATATGCACCAGGCCTTCCACGCCCGGCTCGAGTTTCACGAACGCGCCATAGGGCACGATGTTCACCACCTCGCCCTTGACCCGCGTATTGACCGGATACCGCGCCTCGATGTTCTCCCACGGGCTCTCCTTCAACTGCTTGAGGCCCAGGGCCACCTTCTCCTTGTCCTTGTCGACGCTGAGCACCTTGATCTCGATCTCGTCGTCGATGCGCAGCAGCTCCGATGGATGGCCGATGCGGTCCCAGCTCATGTCCGTAATGTGGAGCAGACCGTCGATGCCGCCCAGATCCACAAACGCCCCGAACTCCGCGATGTTCTTGACGATGCCGCGTCGGACCTGGCCCACCTCGATGTCGCGCAGCAGGTTCTCCTTGGCGGTCGTCCGCTCCTCTTCGATCAGTTTCCGACGCGAAATGACGATGTTCTTGCGCTCCGCGTCAATTTTCAGAATCTTCGCCTCGATCTCGCGGCCGATGAACTCGCCGATGTCGCCCGGCCGGCGGATGTCGACCTGCGACGCCGGCAGAAAGACGGGGTACCCGATATCCACCAGCAGGCCCCCCTTGATCTTCCGCATGACGCGCCCGCGGACCGTGTTCCCTTCGTGCTTGGTTTCGACGATCCGCTGCCAGTTCAGCAGGCGGTCGGCCTTGCGCTTCGACAGCACGATCAGCCCGCTGTCGGATTCGATCGTGTCCAACCAAACATCGACCTCGTCGCCGATATCGATGGCGCTCTTGTCATCCCATTCCCCGTGAGGAATGACCCCCTCGCTCTTGAGCCCGACGTCCACCACAACGTCGTCGCCCGCCCGCCCGACAATCCGCCCCTTCAGCAGCGTACCCGCCTTCAGGGTGTCGGACTCGGCCTTGATCATCGAGTCCATGTCCAGCAGGCTGGAGTCGGCCGAGAGGTCGGCCAGCACCGAATCCAGTTCGTCTCGCGTGTCGTCCAGTTGGCTGATCAGATTGTAGTCTACCATGAGTTTTTCAATGTGCCGGCACACGACCGGCGAGGCCTGTACCCCGGCTCTTCGACTCCCCCGCACGAGGCGCTGATGCCCCGACGGCGGCCGGAGTTCGTCCGGGCCGGGTTCTCCCGCGCGGGCGCGCAGACCGTCTGCGTGCGACCTCCACACGGGGAAGCCCCAATGGTAGCGGAACCGCCCCAAACTGCAAACGGGGCGGGATGGCCCTATTTCAAGGCCCGAAACGCCTTGCGACCCCGCGAAAACCCGCCAGCGGACCTCGAAGACCGGTCGGCAACCCACACGCCCACGGATGGTCGCCAAGGGGATACTCCCAGCAAATGCCGGATCGAACCGCCGCCATCGGGGGCTGGATTTCGCGTCTCGGCCCATCTGGCGTACAATTTCCCCCTTCAGCCGCGGCGATTAATTCAGTCTGGCTGAAGGAAACGCCCACATGGCCCGACTCGGCACCGATTCTCCCCCACCTCGCCGACCCGCCACAGCCAACCCGGCGGACGAGCCGGTCACCGCGCCGGCTGGCGGCCGCCTGCGGCGTTTCGGACACGCGTGGCGGGCGCTTCGGCATCGCAACTACCGCCTTTTTTTCGTCGGGCAGGGGATTTCGCTGATCGGCACGTGGATGGAGCGGATCACGCTGAGCTGGCTGGTATACCGGTTGACCCACTCCACCCTGCATCTGGGGGCGGTGGGCTTCGTCGGACAGATCCCCATCTTGACCCTGGCACCGTTCGCCGGCGTACTGGCCGACCGCTGGAGCCTTCGCCGCCTCCTCGTACTGACCCAGGCGGTGGCGCTGGTGCAGGCGTCGCTTCTGGCGGTGCTGACGGCCACGGGCCAGATCACGTATGCACACGTGCTGGTGCTCGCAACGGTGTTGGGCATCGTGAACGCATTCGACATGCCCGCGCGGCAGGCGTTCGTCGTGGAGATGGTGGACCGCTCAAGCGATCTGGGCAACGCCATCGCCCTCAATTCGTTCCTGGTCAACGGGGCCCAGCTTCTCGGCCCCGCCCTGGCGGGCGTGCTCATCGCGGCCGTTGGCGAGGCCCTCTGTTTCACCCTGAACGCGATCAGCTATCTGGCGGTCATCGTGGCCCTGGCCGCCATGCGCCTGTCGCGGCGTCCTTCCCCACCCACGGGCATTCCGCTGGTCCGGGGAGTGGTGGAAGGCTTCTCCTATGCGTTCGGTTTCCCCCCCATTCGCGACATCCTGCTCCTGCTGACTCTGTGCAGCCTGATGGGCATGTGCTACAGCACGCTGATGCCTCCGTTTGCGGATCGCGTGCTGCACGGCGGCCCGACAGCGCTGGGATTTCTGCTGGCGGCGACGGGGTTCGGTGCGATCCTGGGCGCCGTGTATCTGGCCTCGCGTCCGTCCGTCCTCGGTCTGGGGCGGATTCTGGCGCTGGGCGCCGTGGTGTTCGGACTGGGGCTGATCGGGGTCGCTTTCACGCGTTCGCTGTGGACGGCCTTGCCGTGCATGTTTCTGACCGGCTCGGGAATGATGCTGCACATCGCGTCCTGCAACACGGTGCTCCAGACCATCGTCGACGACGACAAGCGCGGGCGGGTGATGAGCCTGTACACTATGGCGTTCGTGGGGATGATGCCGTTCGGCAATCTGCTGGCCGGCGCGCTGGCGCACGCCATCGGCACGCCGTGGACGCTGAGAATCGGCGGAGGCTGCTGCCTGGCGGGCGGGCTGCTGTTTGCCGGCCGCCTTCGCACGCTGCGGCCGCTCGTGCGTCCCATCTACCGGCAGAAAGGCATCCTTCCGCCCGCGCCGATTCCCCTCAACCCGGGACCCTGATGACAGGCCCGGCTCGAGGGATTCCGCACGCGGCGGCTGTCTTACGGCGTCGGGGACGGGGCGAACTCGGCCAGGGCGATCCGGAACCGCTGAATGGTGTTCGGACTCACCAGGAATACCTCGTCCACGCCGCCCATCATCGCATACTGCAACTGCCCCGGCACCTTGTCGCAGACGGTCGCGGAAACGAGCAGGCTCTGCTCCTCATCGTCCACCCGCACCGTCACGCGCCATTGCGGGTTGTCCAGGCCGTATCCGTGGAGTTCGTCCGGATTCACGCCGAACGCGACGAAACGCTCCGCCTTCAGGTCGGCAAGCTGCACCAGGTAGTTGTCGACTTTCTTACCGTCCACCGGAATGTCCGGCTCCGGCGCGTATTTCCACCCGTCGTCCCGGACGAATCCATCCTCGCCGTCCGGGCCTTGCACGGTCACCTTGCCAACGGCCCCGGTCGCGAAGTCAAACAGACTGCGTGCCCGAAACTCGGCCGTCAGCGCGTCGTACAGCTTCGGGTCCAGCACATAGACAGCCGGCGCGTCAAACCGCTTGCCATATACCTTGCCCTCGTGTCGACTGACCAGCAGCTTGTACTCCTCTTCTTCCGGCACGACGCTCTCCGTTCGGAACGCCGGCGGCGACTCCTCTCCCTCGGCCGGTTGCGTCTGGGCCTCCACCTGCACCAGCTTCGTGATCGCCGGCGGCTGGCGGATCAGCGTGATCGTGATGTCGGGGGATTCCAGCCCCACGGCGGCCGGATCCGTCTCGGCCGGAAGAACCTCCGCCGCCCGCAGGGACGCCAAGCTCGACGTCAGTTTGTCGACCGCGGCCGAGTCTGTGTCGCCTTCCACGGGCTCAAGCATCAGCCAGGCCTCACCCTTCTGCTCTAGCACGCACTCCGTCGGCAGCCCGGTCACCGGATTGGTCCGGTTCAGCGTCAACCGTTCAAGCTGGCTCGTCGCGAAATCAAACAGTTGCCGGTCGTGATACTCCGTCGGCGACCGCAGAAGCGGATCCACGTTCTCTCGGAGGACCTTGGCGATCTCGTTGGCCGAACCGGCCCGCACATATCGCAGACGCTGGGTGCGGGGGTCGGCGAATCCGCCAATCTCGATCGTTTCGGCGCCCTCGTCGCCCGGAAGGGTCAACACGATTCGCGCTTCCGGCGCGTCCAGGGCCGCCGACGCTTCCGCGTCCGCCGCCGGCACGAAAGACTGCGCTTTCAGTTCCCGCACCGTGTTGAGCAACCCCGTCACTTCCCTGGCGTCCGCCGGCATCCCGTCGGCGAACCGCCACAGCGCCGCCTCCCGATGAATCTGACCTTCCACCCCGTCGACCGTCAGGTCGATGCGCTCCGCCCGCATCACGTCCGTCGACGTGACGCCCATCTCACGCCATTCCGCCACGTTCGGAACCAGCGTGTCCACCGTGCCCTTGGCCAGGAGCGCCACGGACGGATCTCCGGCGAGTTGGACATAACGCTGATCCTCCCGGTCCAGCGGCCCCAGGGCCGACACCCGAACCTCGTGAACCGTCGTCTTCACCTCGGGCGCGGCGGGCTGCGTGGTCGGCTCCGCGGCGGGCGGCTCGACCGTCTCCTCCACGGTGGCCCGAACGATCAACTCCGGCGCGTCCAGGCCGAACGTCGCCGGCGACTGACCCTCCGCCTCCGCCCACGACATCGCGCTGAGCCGTCCGACGGCCGCCAGCACGCTGCGAACCTTCGCGGTCACCGCCTCGGCGTGGAACGGGGCCTCGAACTCCCAACCCGTGCCGCGCTTCACCAGGGCATAAATCGCCGCCGGCTCGCCCGCCGGATGATGCTCGATCTCCAATCGCACGCACTTATCCGGCACGAAATCCACCAGGCGCAGGTCGCGGTAGTCGCGGGCGTTCTGCTTCAGCACGTGCTTCAGCGCGGTCTTGACAAGATAGATTTCCGGAGCGTCGCCGATCTGCACATAGGCGCTGGTGATATCCGCATCGTCCCCCACGCGAATCCGAACCGACTGGTCCTTCTCGTCGATCAGGGTGACCACGGCCCGCGGCGGGTCCAGGCCGGCCGCGTCCGGTTTCACCGCGCCGTCCTGCCCCGGTTCGTATTTCACCGAATACTTCAGTTCCGCGAAGGTCGTGGCGATGCTGCGGACCGACCAGTCCTGCGCGGGGGCCTCCGCCGGCTCGATCATTCTCCAGCCGGCCGGCTCGTCCCCCTCCGCCGGCTGACGGACAAACACGCATTTCGGCTGGCCCTTCAACTCCAGCTCAATCCGGACCGGATCGCCGATGGCCTCGGGAAACAGGGGTCGCGCCGCCCGATCCTCCCTGACCTGGAATGAGGAGAGTCTGCTCGACTCCACCTCCTGTTTCGCCCGGTAGCCCCTGGCGAGCCACAGGCCGCCGAGCACGATGACCAGGGCGAAGGCCAGTCCAATCGTCGTCTTGTAACTCATCGCCGCTTATCTCCGACGAATCATCCAAACGATCCCGCCGCTGAGCAGGGCCAGGGCGGGCCAGATCCCGTAGCTGAGCACCTTGACGAACGTCAGGCTCGGCCCCTCCGCGATGTCGATCACGCGCGTGTCGATCGGCCGGCCGAGGTTCATCCACTGCGTGTTGCCCGCCAGCCAGTGCAGCGCGTTGACGAACAGGCTCACGTTGCCGGGCCAGACGTGCATCTCGACGGACCTGTCGCCGACAAACGCCCATCCGCGACGAAACGCGATCTCATCGATCGCGAAATTCATGGCGCTGACGACCACGATCCGGGCCTCACCTTTTGTCGCCGCGGCGGCGATCGTGAACGGCCCGTAGCTCGCATCCGACCCCGGGCGGACGTGACCGGTCTCTTCCTGCTGCCGCGCATACTCCCGCACATCGCGGATGCCCCAGAGGCCGTCCCGTGCCGCGACCGTCAACAGAGGCTCCACCGTGACGTCGTCCGGCGGTTTCTCCGCGAGCGTCAGCGGCGCAACCCACGGAAGCCCCGTTCGTCGGGTGCCCAGATCCCGCACCATCACGTTCTTGCCCGGAACCCCCCGGGAAAGCATGACGGATCCGATCTGAAACTCTTCGGGCGCCACCGGAATGGCCTGGATCACCAGGGTGTCGTCCTGCACGTCGATTCCCCACGTCGAACGCAGGTACTCGCGGTACTCATAGCCACCGGCCATCGGCCCCATCTCCGGCGGCGACCAACCGGCCACAAACAGCGCATGCCCGTTGTCCCCCAGGGCGTCGATCAGGGCCCGTCTCTGCTCGTCGCCAAAAGGCGGCGTGCGCGGCGGTCGGCCCATCGCCTGCTCCGGCGGCATCGGTTTGAGCACGACGTACAACGTCGAGGATGGCGCCGGGTCGATGGGAGGCGGGGTGGTGCTCTCGGCCAGATCCCACTCATGCACGGTGAAATTCAGGTCCGTCAGATGGTTTTTCATCTGCAGATACTGAGCCTGCAGGCCGAACGGACCCAGCGGAATGAACAGCGGAGGCCCCCCGTGGCGAACGAAGACGACCGCCGGCTTCTTCTCATCCACCATCTGGAGAATGGCCGAGCTGACCTTCTCTTCGCCGCGAAACTCGTGGTTGGCGAACGAATCGCTCACCGGACCCGCTCCACCTTCCCGCAGAGGCCATGTCTCCTCGAAGGTGATCAACCGCGCGTCTTTGCCCACCGCTTCAACCAGGATGCAGTTGCCGGTCTGGCTGAAGGTGCGGCTGATTCGATCGAAATCGAGCGGAGGCATGTCGTCCGCCGGAGGCAGCGCGCTTGCGGTCTTCTCCGCGATCGGACGGAACCGCTCCACGAGCGCCGGCAGCATTTGCTCCAGCGAGGGACTCTGAGCAACGAGAGATCGAATCTGGGGGTTCTGCGATTCGTCCAGGTCCCGGACGACGCTGCTCAGCCGCGAATACAGGCTGCGGATGGCCCCGACGGCCCCGGCGTAGTCCGGAGTCTCTCTTCGCACGGCCATTGCGACCAGTTCCTGCGTTCGGCTCAGCGACTGCTGATGATCCTTCAGATAGTTCCGTATCGCCCCGAGAATCGCGTCATCCCTGCCGCCGCTGAGCGTACCGGTCTGGCCGCCGATATCCTGGAGCTCCTCAGCCAGCCATTTCGAGGCCTCCGGCGCAATCTGCTCCTGGAACTGCCGGATCGCGTCCGTGTACGGCCGGGCCGCCTCCTGGAACTTCGGGATGTCCTGCAGCCGCTTCCACATCTCCTCGAGCTTCTTGTGGTCCTGCAGCGGATTGATGTGCTCCACGCGGATTTTGCCGGGATTGGTACCGCGATACAGACTGAGCAGGTCCGACACCCCCGCTCGGTACTTCGCCTGGTCCTCCCCCTCCATGTCCGTCTTGAAGTACAGGGACGTCAGGCGGAATTCCCCTTCCAGCGAATCCAGCAGTCTCTCCGTCCCGCCGCTGAGGGTGTTCACGCCCGTGGAGGTCAGGTCCGCCCGGGCGTCAAACGTGTACGCTCCCCACTGCAGGGCCGCCACCAGGGCCACCGCCAGCGACACCGCCACCACCACATTCGCCCCGGTCGCCCAGCGGACGGCCCGTCCGCTGTGCCCTGCCCGGGGCTCCGTCGATTTGCCTGCCTCTATCGCCATCGCCGCGACTCCAGCGTTTTGACCGTCAGGAACAGGAACAGCGCCGTCAACGTCACGAAGTACGCCACATGGTTCAGCACAACCGCCCCGCGGGCGAAATCCTGGTAGTGGTACCGAACGTCCAGATGCTGGATCAGCATCCGGGGCAACCCGGACAGAAAACCGCCCAGGTATCGGGCCAGAAACACCAGGACGGCCAGCATCACGAAGCTGCACACCACGGCAATCACCTGGTTGTTCGTCCAGGCGCTGAAAAACAGACCCACGGAAATGAAGAAACCCCCGAGCAGGATCAACCCGAGGTACGTGCTGAACGCCATCCCCCAGTCCACGCTGCCCCAGATCCTCAACAAAACGGGATACAACAGAGTCGTGGCCAGGATCACCAGATAAAACACCATCGCGCCGAGAAACTTGCCCAGCACCACGTCCGTGTCCGTCACGGGCGCCGTCATCAGCGTCTCGATGGTCCCGCTGCGGAACTCCTCCGCCAGCAGCCGCATGGTGATCATGGGCAGAATGAACACCAGAATGATCGGCCAGACGTCATTGCTCAGCCCGCGCAACGACGACTCGGCGCCCGGCGAAAACACCTGTGTGATGAAAAGCACCCCGCTGACCGCCAGGAAGACCGTCAGCACCACGTACGCGATCGGCGACAGAAAGTAGGCGCTCAATTCGCGTTCGGCCAGTGTGGACACTCGTTTCATAATCCGGAATCTCCCGTCCAGCGGCGTCCCGTCTCCAGCGATGCGTCCCGGCAAAAACCGCTACGCCCCCGCGCCGGAAGCCCGGTGTTCATCCATCACGCCGCTTGTGATCCTCATGTAGTAGTCTTCCAGACTGTCCAGCTCCCGGCGGATTTCCCGCAGCCCCCAGCCTTTCGAAGACGCCAACTGGTACACCTTCTCGCGGATGTCGTCCCCGCCGCGAGACCGGATCGTCAGACGCTCCCAGCCGTCATGCGTCTGCCGCTCGACCGCCTCGACCCCCGCCAGGGCCCCCACCGCCCGCTCGATCTCCGCGCCCGGACCGCGAATCTCGGCGATCAGCCGAGAGCCGGCGGCCTTTTCTTCTCCCAGTTTCCGCGGCGCCCCGTGCGCCACGATCCGGCCCCGGCTGATGATGATCACCTCGTCGCAGATCTGCTCGACCTGCGGCAGAATGTGCGAGCTGAAAAGCACCGTGTGCTGGTCGCTGAGCTCCCGGATCAGGCTCAGGGATTCGCGGATTTGCGTCGGATCCAGACCCGCCGTGGGCTCGTCCAGGATCAGCACCTGCGGATCGTGCAGAATGGCATCCGCCAGCCCCACCCGCTGACGCATCCCCTTGGAAAGCTGCCCGATCGGACGGTCCACGAACTCCGACAGCCAGCAGCGGGCCGCGACACTCTCGATCGCCTTCGCCGCGCGGGCCGCCGACATCCCATGCAGCTTCGACCGGAACCGAAGGTACTCCCGCACCCGCATCTCCGGGTACAGCGGGGCCGACTCCGGCAGGTACCCGATGCAACGCCGCACCTCCAGCGACTGCCGCAGCACGTCGTAGCCCGCGACCGACGCCGATCCCGCCGTAGCCGGTTGGTACCCGGTCAGGATTCGCATGGTAGTGGTCTTGCCCGCCCCGTTGGGTCCGAGGAAGCCCACCACCTGCCCCTTCTCGACGTCGAACGAGATGCTGTCGACCGCCGTCACAACGCCAAAACGTTTCGCAAGGTTCCGGACGCGGATCATTGGATCACCCGTAGCCGTAAAATACAACTTAACAAAGGAGTTACGAACGCGGGCGAACAGCGGCTTGGCGTGTTCCACCCGGGCGGCCGCACGGGGCCTATGTAACCGAACCCCACAGCCTGTCAAGCCCGAACGGGCCGGACAGGCGCGCGGCCGTCACCTCCTGAATCCTGTAGGACGCCCCCGCCAACCGGCTCCTGTCAGAGGTTTTCGTGGAAAATTGTCCGGCGCCGGCGGTGGACGGAGAACCTGTTTCCGGCATACTGGGGCGTCAGCCGCGCCGCCCGAGTTGCCGGTGACATCGTCACGCCACTCGAAGCCCGGCCGGGAGCGTCTCCGTGGAGGGCGACAAGTACATTCTGGACGCCGAGGGCAACCCTGTTCGCGAACCGAACCTGATGATCTGGTCGGCCTGGTTCGAGAACGCGGACCTCACCATCAGACGTACGCACGTCGGCGAGGCGGAAGTGGTGACCCGCTTCCTGGGCCGCGACCATGCCCACGGGGAAGGCCCGCCCGTGCTGTATGAGACAACGGTCTCCAACGTGCCCCATGATTGGGAGCCCGTTCGCCACGGCACGCGGGCCGAAGCGCACGAAGGTCATGACGCGATGGTCGAACGCGTCAGAAGCCGCCTGCCCTCCCATGCACCACGAATCGCACCGCTGCACAAGCCTCGCCTGCTGACGGTCCGGGAGATCGAAGCGATGGCCGGCGAGACGGGGCACGGTCCGACCGTTCTCTCCTTGATCTCCACCGCACGGCACCTGGCGGACACGCTCAGGCAGATCGCGGAGCGCCGATTCCCCCCCGCCAACGACGCCGAGGAACGCGACCAGATGGTTTCCGCCGCTCGTCGAGCGCTGCACGGCGATGCGCACTCGATGGAATGAAAGACGTATGTCGAGACCCGCCGTCCGCAGGGATCGCCCATGAAGCCCCGCACAAAAGTGTACGAACTGGCCCGGGAGCTGGATCGGACCTCCCGAGAGGTGTTGCGCGCCGCCGCCGATCTGGGTATTTTGGCCCAGAATCGATTGACGAAGCTCGATCCCGAGTCGGCAAGCCGGATACGCAACCATTTTCGCGGACAGGAGTCTGAAGACAGACCAGGTTCCGATCATTCGGCGTCGCGCTCATCTGGAATGAGCGGCATCCCGTAGCGGCCCGACCCGCTCGGCCGGCAAGTCTGGCACGCCAGCGCACCGTTCAATCAGAGTCTGTCACGGGCCCAGTCTGCCTCTGGTTGCGGGCGGTGAGGAGTTGACCTATTCTGTGGCCATGAGCGGAGTTCCGACCAAAACGACGATGGCCTCACTGCTGGCCAGGAAGCGAGAGCGGCGCAAGATCCCCATGCTGACGTGCTACGATTACTCCACCGCCCGCCTCATGGCGGAAGCCGGCGTGGATGTGATCCTTGTGGGAGATACGTACGCCGAGGTGTGCCTGGGGCACGCCAGCACGCTCCCGGTAACCCTGGACCAGATGATCACCGTTGCGATGGCGGTGCGCCGGGGCGCCCCCGGAGCGTTTCTCATCGGAGACATGCCGTATCTCAGCTACCAGACCGGCCCCGCCGACGCCATCCGCAACGCCGGCCGATTCATGGCCGAAGCCGGTTGCGATTGCGTCAAAATCGAGGTGGACGGCGACTCGGCCGACCTGGTCGCCGCCATGGCCCGGGCGACCATTCCGGTCATGGCGCACCTGGGCCTCAGGCCACAGGCGGTCCATCGCACCGGCGGCTATCGCGTGCAGGGTCGAACCGCCGGCGAGGCATTCACGATCGTGCGGGATGCGAAGCTCCTCGAACAGGCGGGCGCCGCGGCGCTGCTGCTGGAGGCCGTGCCCGGCGAGGTGGCTCGCATCGTTGCGGAACGCACGCCTCTTCCGGTGATCGGATGCGTGGCGGGGCCGTATTGTGACGGAACGGTCGTGGTGCTCCATGACATGCTTGGCTATTCCGCCGGCCATCCTCCGCGTTCCGTGAAACGATACGCGGACCAGCACGCCGCGCTGACGCAGGCGTTTTCGGCGTATGCCGAGGACGTGGTGGCGCAACGTTTTCCGGCCGACGGGCACTGGTTCGCAATGAACGAGGCGGAGTTGGCCCATCTGGGTCAGCTTCTGAGCGACCAGGCGGTTGTCGCCCCGCATCCTGATGCTGAAAAGCGCGAATGATCGCGGCGCCGCGTGCGTTCACCGCGTGTGGCACGCCATTTGTATGGCGCGGCGATGGCACGTGTGGGCCCCGCCGTGCCGCCTTGACAGCCCTGGAGTCGGCCGGTAGGTTGTCCTTTGTAATCGGATTTGGAAAGGTCGGCCATGCTTGTCCGAATGGACCTGGCACGGATCATCATAGTCGAGACGGGTGATTCGCAGGTCATTATTCTGAAGGAGCGGGACGGCGAAAGACATTTCCCGATCCTGATCGGCATCAACGAGGCGCTGGCGATAGATCGTCGCCTGAAAGGGCTCAAGACGCCGCGCCCGTTGACGCACGACTTGATGGCATCCATCCTCACCGAGCTTGGTGCCGAATTGGAAAAGATCGTGATCAATGACCTTCGTGATCACACCTTCTTCGCCCAACTGGTCGTGCGCACCAACGGAAGAGTTGTCGAGATCGACTCCCGGCCGTCCGACGCCATTGCCCTGGGGGCGGCGACGGGCACGCCGATTTATGTCGACGATCGCGTCCTGCGAACAGTCTGGTCCGAGACGGAAGAGAACGAAACCTGACTAACTTGCGCCACGGCGCAGGAAAAGAGCCATGGACACGACGATCGAAACGTCGCTTGCTGAGGAAGTGGGCCTGTTCACCTCGCGGATCACGGACACGTTTTCCGCGGAGTTGGCCCCGGCCCGGCAAGGTTGGGTGGTGCGAGCCCCCGGTCGTCTGGACGTGATGGGCGGCATCGCCGAGCACAGCGGCTCCGTCACCCTGACCGTCACCACCGCCGGCGCCGTGTTCGCCGCCTCCGCCGCACGCAACGATCAGCGGGTCGTGGTAGACGCCCTCGAAGGCAGCGGCAACGGACACGACGTGCGGACCGAGTGGCCGCTGGAGCTCTTCTACGCCGGACTCAACGAACTGGCCGATGCCGATACGCTCTTCAAACGAATCGAGAAATTCGACGCCGCCTGGGCGTATCCGGCGGCCGTGGCCCTGCACGGCATGTTGCGGCACGGCATCGTGCCGCATCTCGGCGGCGGCCTGACGCTGGTGTTCCATTCCAGCCTGCCGCCCTCCGCCGGGGTCGGGTGTGAATCCGCCGTGCATGCCGCCACCATCGGCGCCGCCGCGGCGGCCATGAACGTCAACGCCGAGCCCGCCCGCGTCGCCACCTTGTGCCGCGGCCTCCGCGTGCGATGCCCCGGCGAGTCGGGCGGCGCCAGCGGCGTCCATTGCACCCTGCTCGGAGAGCCCGGCACGCTGCTCCAGATGCGATTGCAGCCCCAGGAGCAGGTCAGCCATCTGCGACTGCCGCGCGGACTGACGGTCATCGGAGTCGAATCCGGCTACCGACACCCCGCGGCCCAGCGCAAATACGTGGACGCCCGGGTGGCCACATTCATGGGGCAGGCGTTCGTGGAACAGGCGATGCGCGGGACCGGCCAGCCCGGAGCCGGATGGAATGGCTTTCTCGCCCAGATCACGATCAGCGACTATGTCAGCCGCTTCCGCGACCGCATCCCCACCAAGATCAAGGGGCAGGCATTCCTCGAGCGATTCCAGGATACCGGCTGTCCGCACGCGAGGGTCAACCCGGCCACCATCTACAAAATCCGCTCGCGCACCGAACACCACATTTACGAAAACGACCGCGCGCACCAGTTCGTCGAGCGCCTCTCACGCGCCGCCCGCACGGCGGAACGCTCCGCCCTCATCGAGGCGGGCGAGCTCATGTACGCTTCCCACTGGAGCTACGGGCAGCGCTGCGGCCTGGGCACCGTCGCCACAGACGTGCTTGTCACTCGGCTGCGGCAGCGCGGTCCGGCCGACGGCGTGTACGGCGCGCGCGTGTCCGGACACGGCTGCGGAGGTGTCGTGGTCGCGCTCATCGACGATTCGGACCGGGCCCGTGCGGCGGTCGCATCCGTCGCGGACGCCTATCAGACCGAAACCGGCAACCGCACCTGTCTGATCGAAGCGGCGTCACCGGGCGTGTTCATCACCAAACCCCGCCCCTTTTCGCTGTCTTGAGGGGAGGTTCCCGGAGCAGACAATGGACGTCCGACTCCGCGCACGGCGGTACACCGCGCGCAGCAGTTCGGTCACAATGACCAGACGTAACCGCCTTGCCATGCAACCCGGAATGCCATGAACAGACCACCCGCTGTTATCTTTGACCTCGACGGCACGCTCGTCGACACCCTGGACGACATCACGGCCAGCCTCAACGTGGCCGTCGCCGGGATCGGGAAGCCGCCTCTGGACCCGCCACGCGTGCGCCAGATGGTCGGCAACGGACTGCCGATCCTCATCCAGCGCGCGACCGGGATCACGGACGAACAAGAGCTGAAACGGCTGATCCGGGCATTCCGCGACCATTACCTTGCTCACCTGCTGGATCGATCCCGGCTGTACCCCGGCATGGCCGGGACGCTGGATCGGCTGGCGAACGCCGGCTGCCCGTTGGCCGTGCTGTCCAACAAGCCGCACGACGCCACAACGCAGATCTGCGCCGCCCTGCTGAACGCCTGGCCCTTCGTCTGCGTTCTGGGCGCCGACGCCGGCCATCCCAAGAAGCCCGACCCGCAGGGCGCGCTGTGGCTGGCGAACCGCCTGAATCGGGCCCCCGCTGCCGTGAACTTCATCGGCGATTCGGGCGTCGACATGCAGACGGCCACCGCCGCCGGCATGGTGCCGCTGGGCGTCACCTGGGGGTTCCGCGACGTGGAAGAACTGCGCCGCACCGGCGCGTGCGCCGTACTGGATCGCCCCGAACAAATCGCCCCGATCATCCTTGACGATCGAACCTGAAGGAGACACGTTCCTCCTTCGCGATCACCGCCCGTCGCCCCAAACTCCGAACGGGCGTCATCTGGCGCACAGAGGTCCGGAAGCGGAAAGCGGGCAAAGATCGGCCGCGGAGAGTCTTCGGGGCCGCGCACCGCCGGACCCGCTCACGAGCCCTCCCCGCCGTCGGCGGGCTCTCGGGCCCCCCTACCGCGCCGCCCATACATGCAGCAACAGCAGCAGCGACACCGTGCCGTCGATGATGGGCTCGTTTGTGGAGAAGTCGGAATAGCAGTCGTGATATACACCGACGTCCGACTGGAAACGGGCCAGCGGGTCGTCGCCGAAATCCGCGAACTTCAACCCGTCGTTGATGTCTTTGTATACCGGGCCGTCCACCAGGCCGCCGACGGGCAAGTGGTTCTTGAGTTTGTGGAACAGATGGTGCGGCCGGCTCGCCGAGCCCTCCGGCGGCACGCCGATCACAAACGAGACGCCCCACGGATTGCGGCCGAAAACCCAGTCCCGCGCCTCCGTGGCCAGCGCCCGGTAGCGGCGATCACCGGTCATCCGCTCATACAACACCGCCTGCGTGGCGAACGCGACCACGTCGTTGGTGGAACACCAGACCAGCGGCGTGCCAAGGCGATATGGGTTCCTTTCGGCCAATTCGCGCACGCGCTCCAGCCCGGCACGGTAGGCGTCCGCCAGGAATTGGCGCGTCTGGTCATCGACATGCGGATACAGGCGCCAGTGCGCCAGGTTCACATACGGGAAGAACTCGTAGTGGCCGTGGCGCGACTTGCCCATCCATGGGTTCTCGCCGGCCTGCCGGGCGTATTCGATGGCGTGAGTAAGGTATTCCGGTTCGCGCGTATTGAGATACAACTCCGCTGCGGCCCATTCCATGTCGTCGTACCAGGTGCTCTCTCCGTAATAATGCGGAGCCTTCACCGGCACGGACATCGCACAGCCAGGCCGGGATCGGCCCAGCCGATAGAGCGATCGCGCGGTCTCGACATCGCCCGCCAGAACCAGGGCCGCCGCGCATCGGCCGGCCAGGCTCGCCAGCCCGGTCGAGGCGTTCTGGTACGTCGGGCCGTCCGGCTTGCCGGTCGCCGGCCAGGCGGCGCGCGGCCCGCCGGGGCCGTGGCCGTAGTCGGTTGCGTCTTCATGCCAGAGCCCTTCGGGCGGACCGTGATCGCGGTCGTCACCCACCTGGACGTAGAGGGTGTCCGGGTCCGGGTGGACCTTCCGCAGAAACGCCGCGCCGTAGAGCCCCTCCTCCTTCGCATCCGCCAGCAAAAGGCCGGCCACGCAATACGACGTGGTGATGATGTGCTTGATGCGATCGGCGGCATCGTGCCAGCCGCCGGTCAGATCAACCTTCCGGCCGGTGTGGGCATCGATCGCGTCCTGCTGGTGACACTTGCGGCCGGTGACGGGATTCTCGCCGCATCGCTGGAGCCGCATGAACTCCAGCAGCTTGCCCGGCACGTCGCGGTATGCCTCGGCGTCGATCCGGAAGGACGGAGATTCCGTCCCGGCAAAGCGCACGCGGTACGTGCCGGCGGTCTGCACGGGGGAAAAATCCAGGCGGTAGTTGTGGGCAAACGGCCCCCACGCGCCGCTGTCCGCACCAATGTCCGCGGAGAAGTCGCCGACGGAGAACCGCCCGTCCAGAGGCCGATCGCTGGAAAGAACGGCGATTTTGACGTCGTCCGGCAGATAGCCGATGCGGTTAACGCGAATCCAAGGCCCGGCCTCGGCCGGCGGGGATGCCGACGGCTCCGCCAGAACGACGACGGCCGATGAGAACAACAGGACGGGCAGAAGGAGAATCAATCGCACGATAACGGTCCTCCGTGCTTCGCGTGGAACCCCCGCACGGATCATACGGCGATGGAACACGCAGACAAGGCCGGCGTTCGAACATCGATACCGCAGGCCGGACCTGCGTCGTGCCGACAGAACGAATGTCAGGTCATCCGCATGTCCACGGAAAACCGCTCTGCGCGCGGATCATCCGTCGGCCGGTTTGCACGCCGAGACCGGCTGCCACGTCATTTTTTGTTCGCTTCCTTGGCCGGGTCCGCTGCTGGTTGAGTAGTTGGCACGGGCTTGTCCGCAGCCGCGGGGGCCGTGGAGGTCGGCTTCGAGGCCGTCTCGGCGTCCGGTTCGTCGGGGAAGCCGGGACGATTCTTCCAGCGGAAATCCTTGATCTTCTCCGCGTACTTCTGCTTCTGAGCCGGTCGTGGAATCGTGTCCAGCCGTGTTTTCAACTCCTCGAAGAGCTGAACCTTGTACTGGTTGGCCTGCCGTTTGTCCGTCATGGCGGCGTCCAGCTTGTTCACGTCCTTCTCCCGGCGGGCCGCCTGAATCTTCTCCTCCACCGCCTTCAGTTCGGCGGCATGGCTTTTCTCGTACGCAGAAGCGCGTTCTTTCAACTCTTTGAGAATGGATTTGGCGGCGTTGATCTGGCCTTCATCCAGTTCGTAATTCTCGATGAACGCCTGCACGTACCCGTCCCACCATTCCAGGCTGGTCCCAAGCACCTTGGACGCGGAAATCTCGGTGGGCTTGGGCTGTCGAGGGTTGACCGGCGGCGTATCCGGGCGGTCCTCCGGGAAGATACCCTGTTCGTCCCCGACCTTGCCGCGAGCCCAGCCGGCGAAGCGCTTGTCCATGTCCTGGAACGTTTTGCTCATTTCCTGGCGATCGTAGTCGTGCAGTTTCTTCTGCTCGTCGCTGAGAATGTCTCGCCACTCCGAGTTGGCCGCCAGAATCTCCTTCTGGGCCTCCTCGAAGATCGGCCGGATCGCCCGGCCCAGACGTTGGGCCGTCTGCGGGTCCATTTTCCGGTCCGGGTTCTGATACCGCATCATGTCCCGGACCACGGGCCAGATCTGGTCCTCGTGGTCCCGCAGAAACGCGTTGACCCGCTTGGCCATCATGTCGCGGGTAAAAGCGGTCTGTTCCGGATTCAGGTTGTACCGTCGGGCCACGTTTTCCGCCGCCTGGCGGATCATGTCATCTACAGGCCAGGATCGGTACACGAATTCCCGGGCCTTCTCCGCGTCATTGTTGCCCTGGCTTTGCGCGCCAGCCGGCAACGCCTGTCCGACAAGCCCGAGAACAATGCCCAATACCGTCCAAATGCGCATGGTCATCGTTGTCGCCACTCCTTTTGCGAAACACCGGGTGCACAAACACCCGTCATCAGCCTCATTGTACGGGGAAAGTACTGTCCGGGTTGCATCTTTCTTGTCAAGTGCAAGGGCGCGGAATCTGCGCAGATCGCACCCACGGCCGGCAGCGGGCTGCGCCAGGGTCAGCGGGATTGGGGGGGCCGGAACCAGGCGAGAAGGCGCAGCATGGTTCTGCGCAACCGCTTGCGCCACAGGCGGCTCCGAAGGTAGGAGAGAGCCTTGTTCTGCGGTTCGATGGCCAAGGCCCTGTCGAGCAGGGCCCGAGCCTGCGACCATTGTCCCAATTCCAGGCAGGCCAGGGCCGCTTGGTGCATGGCCGTCACGTAGTCCGGCTTAAGTTCGATCGCCTGCTGGCACTGGGCCAGGCCGGCGTCGCATCTGCCCTGCATGAGGTAGCACACCCCAAGATGGTGGTGGGCCGGAGCGGACTTGGCGTCGTGGGCAATGACCTGGCGGAACATCCACTCGGCCTGGCCCGGCTTGCCCAATTGGAGCAGGCAGTCTCCCATGGCCATGGCCGCCACAGGGTTGTCCGAATCAGCCTTCAGGGCCGACGCCAGCTCTGAGCGGGCCTCTTCATACCGCCCCAGCAGAAGGTACATCTGGCCGGTCCGCAGGGCCAGGTTGGGGTATTGGGGGTCGAGCTCCCGGGCCTTTTTGAGCCAGGATTCGGCCTGTGTGGGCTGGCCGCCACGCAGGAGAAGCTCACCGACCGCCATATGGGCGGCCACGTTTGTGGGCTCCAGCTCGGCGACCTGGGTAAACTTGCCCAGTGCCTGGGTGAAGTTCTGGGCCTGGATCTCCAGTTCGCCCAGTTCCATCAGAACCTCAATGTCGCCGGGATCTTGGCGAAGCTCTGTCAGGTAATACGCCCGGGCCTCGTCGAGTTGGCCTTTGGCCCGGCAGGCCCGGCCGATTCGCTGATTCACGCCGGGGAAGTCCGGGGCCAACTCCAGCACGCGACGCCAGCAATAGATGGCTCGGTCATACTCTCCCCGCATGGCCAGGGAGGCCCCCATGTGGAAGAATGCGTAGGGTGATTCGTCGTCGATCTGCTGGGCGAGGTAGAACATTTCCTCGGCCCGCTGATGCTCGCCCAGTTCGGCGAACATCATGATCCGGTGGGCGTACGCCGGCTCGCAGTCGGGCTGGCGCCGGGCAAGGTCCGACAGCACCGCCAGTGCTTCGGTGAGGCGGCCCAGGCGGGCCAGGTCGATGCCCAGCGAGAGCGCCAGCTCCGGCTCCTCCGGCTCCAGGTCCAGGGCGGCCTGGTACGCGGTGACGGCTTCATCGAAGCGCTCCAGTTGGTCCAGCAGAAACCCGCGGTGCGCGTGCCACAGCGGATTGTGCGGGTTGATCCGCAGCGCCGCATCCACCTCCACCAGCGCGTCTTCCCACTGCCGGGACTCGGACAACTGCTGGGCCCGCTCGATCCGCTGCTCTGCATCGTACCAGTCGTTCATATCGCCTGCGCCGTACCCTCGGCCGCCTTTCCAGACGACCCTGCCTGCATGGTATCGGCCGCCAGCCGTCCGAACAACCGGCCGGGGCCGTCGATTCACGGAACAGGCCGAACGAGAGCGCAAACGGATGCAAGCCGCCCGCGCCGGCGGACAGGCGTTGCCTTGACCGAAGGGCCGGGCTGCCTACAATCGCCCGCCCGAGGAACAGGAACACCATGAACTGCGGGATCATCGGGCTGCCCCAATCGGGAAAAAGCACGCTTTTTGCCGCGGCAACCGGGATGCCACCGGTGCCCGGGCAGATCCCCCAGCTTCGGCGGGCGGCCGTTCCCGTTCCCGACCGCCGCCTGAAACCGCTGGCGAAAATTTTCGCCTCCAAAAAAATCACACACGCAAACATCGAGTTCACCGACTTTCCTGGGTTTTCGCTGGCGGACGCGCACGGGCGAGAACAGTTCCGCAAGCACCTTCCGGACATCCGCAGCACGGACTGTCTGGTCGTCGTGGTCCGGGCGTTCGAAAGCGACGCGGTACCGGCATATCGCAATCGGGTGGACCCGTCGGCGGACCTCGTGGAAATCCGGGAAGAACTGGTCTTCGGCGATCTGGAGACGGTGACCAACCGCATCGAGAAGCTGGAGGCCGCGTTGAAGAAGCCCACCCGGCACGACGCAGAGAGGCGAGAACTGGCGGTGCTTCATCGCTGTCGGGAAGCGCTGGAGGACTCGCGCTCGATTTCGAGCGTGCTGGAGGAGACCACGGAAGCGGCGGGCCTGCTGAACAGCTTTCCGTTCCTTACGGAAAAACCGCTTATCGTCGTTTTCAACGTGGCGGAGGATCACGCGGCGGACGAGGAGCCGCCGGTGCCCGCGTACGCCCGGGCGGCAGTGCTCCTGTCCGCCGAGCTGGAGGCGGAGATGGCCCGATTGGAAGAAGCCGACCGGGCGGTCTTCCTGGCGGACATGGGGCTGGACGCGCCGGCGCAAGAGCGGCTGATCCGCGCCTGCCACGACGCATTGGGATACATCACGTTCCTGACGGCCGGTCCGACCGAAGCCCGCGCGTGGAGCGCACCCAGGGGGATCACCGCAGTGGAGGCGGCCGGGCGAATCCACACCGACCTGGCCCGGGGGTTCATCCGAGCCGAGACGGTGGCGTACACCGATCTGCTGGCGATCGGCGATTACAAGGCGGCCAAAGCGGCCGGGAAGGTGCGTCAGGAAGGCAAGGGATATATCGTGCAGGATGGGGACGTGATTCTGATCAAGTTCAATATCTGACGGATCAGGGAATCACGGAATCGAAGATTCGAGGGATGCAGGAGGCGACTATGTCGGTGCTGCTTGAGTTCTCCATGATGCCGTTGGACAAGGGGGAGTCGGTCAGCGAATACGTGGCGCGCAGTCTGGACATCATCGACCGCAGTGGACTGCCCTATCGATTGAATCCCATGGGCACGGTACTCGAAGGCGAATGGGACGAGTGCCTGGCCGTCGTGACGGAGTGCTATCGCCGGATGTCCGCGGACTGTCATCGTGTCTCCTGTTCCATCAAAATCGACGCCCGTTACGGCCCATCCGGACGGCTGGACGCGAAAATCGCAAGCATCGAAAAGAAGCTTGGTCGGCCGCTGCGGCAATCGTCTTGAGCGCCCGAGCTCATGTCGGCGGCAGTCCCACGGGCGGGGCGCGCTGTCAAGGCAACCGGACGGACACCAACGGGGGCAACGGTCTCCGGTCGGCGTCACAGGGCATTTCATGCGGGATCAGACGGGGCATCCGCTTTGCGCAGATAGCCAGGTCTGACCGCAATGGGATGACCGGAACTCAGCACGTCGGCGCCCGGACGGCACGACCAGCCGCAGTGACGCGGTGCCGTCATACCGGAGGAAGCACTCTCGCGCCGACACGGTCAGCTCGACGCCAGGCAATGGCAATTCGGAGCAATCGAATGAATCGAACGCGAATACTGGCCATTCTGTTGACGGGAAGCGCTTCCCTCACCTTGCACGGAGGCGCATCGGATGAACGGGCGCTGATCCTGCATGATCGGTTTGACGGGCCTGCCCTCGACCCCGCCTGGACCGTCGACGCTTCCACAGGCAACACCCTTGTCATGCATGACGGAATCCTGGAAATCACCGCCGCTGAGAACACGTTCGCTCACATCGAACGCCGCCTGGACCGTGACCACGTGCGAGCAACCTGCGCCATACAGGCCGGCTCAGGCATCAGTTGGGCCACTTCCCTGTTCCTGTACTGGGGCCCGGGCGACTGGTGCCAGATCGGCATCATTCCGCGCGGTGAGGGCCGTTTCTATGCCTGCGTCACGACGGCCGGTCAGCGGCAGGAACTCGATCTGGCCCGCTGCGCGTTCGCCGACTGGCAGCCCGTCGGGATCGAATTGGGAATGGACTGTGTGCGATTCCTCACAAATCCGGACGGCCACGGATGGCAAACGGAGCGCTGCGAGCCCCGTCCAGACCGCCTCCTCGGACCGCCCCGGCTTCTGATCGTCGGCAAAGGCTACGGCCTGGACGAGTCCAGCGGCACGCTGAACGCCGACTACGGAGAACGCGGTCAACCGGCCATCTCACGAATCCGCGACGTGCGGGTCGAACCCACTGCCGCCGATCGCATGCGAATGACGCCGGAAGAAGCACGGTCCCGCGCCGAGGCGCTGGCAGACCCGCTCGGGCAGGCCATTCTCAGACTGCCGGGCGATCCGACCTTTGACGCAGTGGCCGGACGCCTGCCCGCCCTGGCCGAACCGCGCGAGGTGGTCGGTGTCAAGGACCATCCCTACGAGATCGGCGTCGAGTACGACGGGACTGTCCAGCTTGCCGACGACTCGGATCTCTGGGAGCAAACGGGCGACACGGCGTGGTTCGAGGCGGGGTCGCCGCCCGCCCGCTTCGGAACGGGTGGATGCCGCAAGGAGTTGCATGGCGGATGGCTGCCCGTCGTCACGAGCACGTGGGAGAATAACGGACTGCGGTATCGGCAGACCGTGTTCGGCTGGTCCGAAGACATGAGTCCGGACAAGCCCCTGTGGGCATTCGTGCGGCTGGAAGTCCACAACCGCGATCCGAACGAGGCGACGGTGCCGGTGCTCCTTCGGATCAAGACCAAGGCCGGGGAATCCTCACCCCTGGATCGCCACCTGAAGGCGCCGGCCCACGGCATGGCGATGATTCAGTGCCGGATTCCCTCGCCGCTGGCGCGCGGTTCTGCCGGCGAAGTGGACGCGGAGGAGTTCGACCGGCGTCTGGAGGACGTGCGGCGCGTCTGGTCGGAATTGGCGGACCGCGGCATGACGGTCAACGTGCCGGAGCAACGGGTCAACGACGCCTGGCGTGCCTGGCTGGCCTACAACTTCCTGAATGTCGACAAGAACGGCGATCTGTACGAGCCGCACGACGGAGCCGGGTTTTACGAAAACGTGTTCGGATACAGCGCGGCCCTGTATTGCCATGCCCTGGATCTCTGGGGGTATCACCCGGACGCGGAACGGTATCTGCGGTCGCTGCTCGCCCTGCTTCGCGACGACGGGCTCTTCTGCGTCAATTACGGCTTGCCCGACCACGGAAGCCTCATGCTGGCCCTGAGCGAGCATTATCGACTGACCGGAGACCTGGACTATCTGAAATCCGTGGCGCCAACGCTGGTCCGCATGGGCGACTGGACCCTGGCCGCGCGGGAGAAAACGCCGGCCGCAGACCAGCCGACGCTTGTTCACGGCCTCATTCGATTTGCGCCCTATGCCGATCATCCGGATCCGACGTTCAGCTACCTGGGCGATGTCTATTGCTGCGCGGGACTGGAGTGCGCCGCCCGGGTGCTGGTCGACGCCGGCCTGCGGCAGGACGCCCGGCGGTTCGCGGAGGCGGCGGCCGCGTATCGTCGCGACATTCTGGCCTCCATGAAGGCGGCTGCCTTCGAACACGACGGCGTACGACTGCTCCCGATGGAACCGGACACCCGGCGCCACCTGGTGGCGAATCAGTATCGCACCGGCGGCTATTACGGCCTGGTCGCCTCCATGCTCCTGGAGACCGAATGGCTGGATCCCCGGGACCCATTAGCCATGCTGCTGGTTCACGGACTGGAGAAACGGGGCGGGTTGACTCTCGGCATGTGTGCGTTCGACGACGGGGTGGATCACGCCTACACCTACGGCTACTGGCTCAATTGTCTGCGCCGGGAGGAGATCGAACGGGTATTGCTGGGCTTCTACGGCACGCTTGCCTGCGGCATGGGCCGGGACACGTATTGCGGCGTCGAAGTCACCCAGATCATGACGGGCCAGCCGACCCCGACCACGCCACACCTCTACTCCGGCACCCAACAACTGCGGCTCCTGCGAAACATGATCGTGCAGGAGGAAGGCGACGAACTCGTCATCGGACGCGGCGTTCCCAAGCACTGGCTGGCGCCGGGAAAGGCAATCGATGTTCGCAACGCACCGACCGGCTTCGGCGCCGTGTCGTTCGTCCTCGAAGCCCTGGAAGGCGGTCGAAAGACGCGGATCCGCCTGGACCCGCCGCAACGAATCCCGCCGCGGACCATTCGCTTGGCCATGCGACATCCGGACGACGCTCGCCCGACCCAGGTGCGCGTGAATGGAACAGTTGTGGAGGCGGACACGGCCCAACCGTTGCGAATTCCCTGTCAGCCCGGACGGATGGAGATCGAAATCCTGTACGCAGCTCCGGGCCCGGCCGGAACCGGCACGTGAGGCGCTCTGAGCAGGTCTGTCGCGGAGGGACGGCCGAAGGTCAGGAAGTCCGCGCCGTCGTCTCCGCATGCGGGAAGGAGCAGGGTTCCGCCGCCACCGTCTCCCGGCTCGCGGATCGGGGTTGCGTTCGGATAATTCGCACCTTCTGCCACAGGGCCGCCGCACACAGCAGGAACGTGATGGCCCCCCAGCACTCCAACGACTCTTCCACGATGCGATGATACAGGTTGCCGTCAAAACTCCGGACGCCCCACCTTGGAAGACGGTGCAGAGTGCCGCCCAGAAGCTCCGCGCAGATATAGAGGCCCACGCCGAGCAGGAAGAGCCGATGGTGGAACGCGCTCACAAAAGCCCTCAGTTCCGCCCGGGCCGTCGTGCGATGTCGAACGAAATACGTCGCGAGCAACACCAGGATGACCACGCCCAGGGCGGTACAGCCCAGATGAGACCAGTACAGCGTGTGCGCGTCATAGGACAGGCCTTTGAGCTGCCGGAAATTCTCAAAGAATGACACTCCCAGGTACGACTGCGGCTGAAATACGTTGCGCGAGAAATAGAACCGGCCGCGGTCGAGCAGGTTGCCGAAGTATTCCAGCTCTCGCACGAATCCCCAGGCGAAACCGGTTGCCAGGAACACCGTCACCGGGGACGGCTGCCCCCGCCGATGTGCGTACACGGCGCTGATGAAGGCAACGCACGCCGCGGCAAACAGGCAGATCACCGTGATCCACTCGATGACCTGGTTTTCCTGCGTCGCCCGGTTCAGCAGTTCCATATTCGCCAATCCCAGCGCCAGGCACGATCCGATCAGCAGCGTGCTCCATGCGATCCACAACCGTCCGATCGCCTGTTTTCGCAGGACAGGCCGGGTCAGCATCGTGGTTGCAATTGCGATCAGAAGAAAAAGCACCGCCACCCAGCCATAGCCCAGGTCCCAACTCTTTGTGCCCGCCATGCCTTTCCTCGAATTGTCCTGGTTCCGAGGTTCCGCAGAGCCGCCGCCGCTCGACGTGCAGAAGACCGCCCTCCGGTTCCGCACGCTCCGCTGCGCTGCCCACCGAACACACCTGAATCTGCCGCGCCGGGGGCAAACGGTCCGCGCCCGGTCCCGCCGACGCGCGGGCACGACTTCCGGCCCGTACACTCCCAGCGTTGTCACCGGAGCTTCGCCGCCCGCGCGGAAGGACCGCCGATGCCTCCCCCGCGGCCTGTTTTTTTACTCTCCCGGCCGCCCCGACGCCACCCCCGTGTCAAGCCCCGGACCCGGCCGGTATTGGAATTCCCCCACCCCCGCCCCTACACTAATCCGACTCGAAACGCCCTGACCGGAAGGAGTGTGATTTGTGAGCGTTCTGAAGCGTCGACCGTTTGTGTTGATCATCCGCGACGGCTGGGGCCAGAACCCGGATCCGAAGCAGAACGACACCAACGCCATCTACCTGGCCCGAAAGCCGGTGGATGACCGGCTGCGGCGGGACTATCCCCACGTCCTCATCCGGACCAGCGGGGAAGCCGTCGGCCTGCCGGACGGCGTGATGGGCAACAGCGAGGTCGGACACCAGAACATCGGAGCCGGCCGGGTGGTGGACCAGGAAATCATGCGGATCAACAAGGCCATCCGCAGCGGGGAATTCTACCGGAACGACGCCCTGGTCGGGGCATACGAGCGGGCCCGTCGCACCGGCGGCGGCGTCCACATCATGGGGCTCTGCTCCGACGCCGGCGTACACAGCGTGCTGGGCCACCTGCACGCGATTCTGGAGACGGGCAAGCGGCTCGCGTTCCCGGCGGACCGCGTGTACCTGCACGCCTTCGGTGACGGACGCGACTCGCCCATCGACGCAGGCATCGAATACATCCGGCAGATCGAGGCGAAAATGAGGCAGATCGGCATCGGACGGGTGGCCTCGGTCTGCGGTCGATACTATGCGATGGACCGAAACGATTTCTGGGACCGCGTGGAGCGGGCGTACCGCATGTTCACTCAGGGCGAAGGGCACCGGGTCGCGTCGGCGGAAGAGGCGTTTCAGCGCTATTATGACCACCCCACGCGCGACGAACAACGCGGCGACGAGTTCATCGAGCCGACGGTGGTCTGCCCCGGCGGAAACGCACCGATCACCATCCGAGACGGCGACAGCGTCGTTTTCTTCAACTTCCGCGGCGACCGGCCACGCGAGATCACCAAGGCGTTTACGTTCGACGAGTTCCCCTTCACCGCCAGAGACAAATCGGGCAAGGAAACCCGCTCGGGCTTCGCGCGGCCGAAAAAACTCGATCTGCACTATGCCACGCTCACGGCGTACGAGCAGGATCTGCCCGTGCAGGTCTTGTTCCCCAAGCCGCCGAAGATGCAGGACATGTTCGGCGACTATGCGGGGCGATTGGGAATCCGGCAGCTTCGCTGCGCCGAGACGGAAAAGTTCGCCCACGTCACCTTCTTCTTCAATGACTACCGCGACGACCCGTTCCCCGGCGAGGATCGGATCCTCGTGCCCTCCCCGCGCGACGTCTCCACGTACGACCAGAAACCGGAGATGTCCGCGCCGCAGGTCACGGAGGAAGTGCTCAAGGCCATCGCCGGTGACCAGTACGACGTGATCGTGATCAACTTCGCCAACGGCGACATGGTGGGGCACACCGGCAACATCCCGGCCGCCACCAGAGCGATCGAAACCGTCGACGCCGGCGTCGGCCGGATCGTCGACGCCACGCTGGCCAAGGGTGGCCACCTGATCATCTCCGCCGACCACGGCAACAGCGAGCAGATGGTCGACCCGGTCACCGGCGACGCTCAGCGCGCCCACACCACGTTCGATGTTCCGCTGATCGTGGTGGACGACCGGCTCAAAGGCCGCCGCCTGCGCGAAGGCGGCACGCTGGCGGACATCATCCCCACCGCGATGGAGATGATGGGCCTGGAGAAACCGGAGGCGATGACCGGCCAATCGCTCCTGGCAGACTGATTCCGCGAATCCTCCCGAGGCGGCATGTCCGCGAACGGGGCCTCATCGCCACCGTGGCCACCGCCCGAGCCGGCCGACCCGCCGGAGTCCGGCACCCGGGCTCCCGCCGCCCTTTTTTCGCCCTCGGGCCTGACCGCTGCCCAAGAGGGGTGCTCCGCTGCCTGAAACCGCCTGACGCCATGTTTCAAAAAATCACCATACAGCTTGATCGAAATCGCCATTTGCCGATATTGTTGACGAGGAACCACAAGTCGGCGTGTTTTTGGGCCTTATCGCCCGATAAATGATGCGATATCGCAGCATTTGAGGTTCCCATAACGCAACGTTTCATACGTATGGCGAATCGCAACAACATCCTACCCGACGCCGGCCAGCCCCCGACGGACCTGTCCGAGCCGGCACCGATTCCCTTGGCCGGAATCGCTGAGGAACTGTTCCACTGCCTCCCGGTTGGGGTGGTCATTTTTGACCGCGCTCTGCGGATCGTACACCGCAACCAGGCGGCCGGGATGCTGTTCCCCACGCACTCCAGCATCAGCGATGCACTGGCCGCCGGGACCGTTGAGGGGCAATACCAGGACTGGTCGACGGAGTTGCGGCGTGTGATGGATACCGGGCGGCCGGAGCGGTACGACAGCGTGCTGTATTCCGAGGACGGTCGGGACGAGCGGCTGCTGAACCTTTTTTGTGCCCCCCTGCGGCTGAACGGCAGTGCCGGCGTGGCCGGCGCGGTGCTGGTGGCGGAAGACATTTCGCCCCGTGCCTCTCTGGAACGGCGGCTGGCGGTCTCGGAGCGGCTGGCGGCCGTCGGCAAACTGGCCGCCCGGGTAGCCCACGAGCTGAACAATCCACTGGACGGCATTCTGCGATATCTGAGCCTGGCGCGCCGGCTGGCGGAGCAGGAACCGGCTGATCCCCGGAAGCTTGTGGATTTCCTCGACCGGGCCCGAGCCGGCCTGTTGCGCATGGCGGACATCATCAGCGAGCTACTGGAGTTCTCGCGCAGCGCACACACCGAGGCCCGCGGCGGCAATGTGAATACGGCGTTGGAGGAGGCGATTCGTACGCTGAGTGATCTGGCGGATCGAAACGGCGTCACCGTGGCGGCCCACTTCTCCGACGCGCAGATGCCGCCCGTGCGCGGCGGCCGGCTGTTCCAGGTGTTCTGCAACCTGATCAAAAACGCGATAGACGCCATGCCCAACGGCGGGCGGCTCATCATCACTTCGTCCGTGAAAGACCGGGATGTCGTGGTTCGTTTCGAGGACACCGGCTGCGGCCTTCCGCAAGACGCGAACAGGGTATTTGAGCCGTTCTTCACGACGAAGCACGAGGGCAAGGGCACCGGCCTGGGGCTGGCGATCTGCAAGGACTACATCGAGCGGCTGCACGGACGGATCACCGCCTGCAATCGCCCGGAGGGCGGCGCGGCGTTTGTCGTCGAGATCCCCGTGGACAGCCTGGCCACCGAGGTGACGGATCGCTGAGGGTCCGCCGCCGTGCGGAGCGACCTATGGACGACAAAATCAAGGCGACGATTCTGCTCGTGGATGATGATCCGATCATCGTGGACTCACTCAGCGAGTTCCTTTCCATGGAGGGCTACCACGTGGATCGGGCGGGAACGTACGACGAGGCCCATGCGCTGCTGGGCCGCGCGCCGTTCGACATTGTCATCACCGATGTGAATATGCCCGGATCGGACGGGTTCGAGCTGCTGCGGCTGATGAAGCAGCGCTATCCGGAAACGGTCACGATCATGATCACCGGCTACGGCACGATCGACAGCGCCGTGGAGGCGATCAAGATGGGCGCGTATGACTATCTCACCAAGCCCATCCACGACGATGAGTTTCTTCTGGTCGTGGAGCGCGCGTTGAACCAGCGCTCGCTGATCCGGGAGAACCGGAACCTCCGGCAGCAGTTGGACGCCCGCTACGGGCTGGACAACATCATCGGCAGCGATCATCGCATGCTCAAGGTGTTCGACCTGATCGAAGCGGTGGCGGACGCCAGCGTCACCGTGCTGATCCAGGGCGGGTCGGGCACGGGCAAATCCATGGTGGCCCGGGCGATCCATCATCGCAGCGCCCGGCGCGACGGGCCGTTCGTTGAGGTGAGCTGCGGCGCCATTCCCGAGACGCTGCTGGAAAGCGAGTTGTTCGGCCATGTGCGCGGCGCGTTCACGGGCGCCGTCGCGGACAAGGAAGGCAAGTTCAAGGCCGCCAACGGCGGTACGTTGTTCCTGGATGAGATTTCGTCGGCGTCGCCGGCGCTGCAGGTGAAACTGCTGCGGGTGCTGCAACAGCGACAGTTCGAGGCGGTCGGCAGCAATACCACGCAGACGGTGGACGTCCGGGTGATCCTGGCCTCGAACATCGACCTGGAGGAGGAGGTCGCCAAAGGCCGGTTCCGCCAGGACCTCTTCTACCGGATCAACGTGGTGACCATCACGCTGCCGGACCTGTCCGAGCGGATCAGTGACATCCCGCTGCTGGCCCGGGCGTTTCTGAAAAACTTCTGCGCTGCATCCGGCAAAGACATCCAGGGCCTGAGCGACGAAGCGATGCAGTACCTCCAGCGCTACAACTGGCCGGGGAACGTGCGCGAGCTGGAGAACGTCATCGAACGGGCCGTGGTGCTCAGTCGCGGCCGGACGATCACCGGGGCCGATCTGCCGCCCAAGCTCGTGCAGGCGGCCATGACCGCGCCCGCCGTGCCGGCCGGCGAGTACCGCGCCATGCCGCTCAAGCAGGCATTGGAGGGGCCGGAAAAGCAGATCATCGAGTCGGCCCTGCGGGCCCACGGCTGGAACCGCCAGGCCACGGCCGAGGCCTTGGATATCAATCGCACCACGCTCTACAAGAAAATGAAGCGGTATGGGCTGGACATCGACGGCGTCGATCCGTCCATCCCCGAGGCCGCCAACGCGAGGTGACCCGCGAAGGGGAAGCGACGGCACGGCGACACGAAAGAAAGGGCATGAGGGACAGAGAGTATTCAGACGCCGCGGACGCGCCAAATCTCACGTCGCACGTCCGAAAAGGCGCTGGTACACGCTGCGAAAGAACCCATGAAGAGGGGCCGATAAGACGATCAGGTTTGGCTGATTCTGTTCGGCTCGTAACCGCATGAAGCGACTGCATCGCCCGGTTCCGGAGTCCGTCGTCCGCTCCCCGCGCCGTCTGCCGTGGGGACTGCTGGCCGCCGTGGGCACGGGCGTGGTTGTGGTTCAGACGATCGCCTGGTCGGCATCCCAGCTTTGGGTGACACACGAGTCGGCGGAACACCTCACCCTGGCGGCCAGAATCGCAGGCCATCTGGACTTCTCCCACCCATACGCCCAGTACCGTACGCCGGGCTATCCGCTGATGCTGGCCGGTGCGTTCACAGTGTTCCGGGCGGACAGCGCCGCCGGCCTGTTGTTTGTGCAGCACGCCCTGGTCGCCGGCTGCGCTCTGCTGACCGCCGGCATCGCCTGGACGGTCTGGGCGCATCGCGGACTGACCATCGTGGCGGCCATTCTGGGCGCAGGCAGTCTGCATCTGATCGGCTACGCTAACGCCGTCTCCCCGCTGGTCCTGTACGCGTTCGCCTTCACGCTCTGCCTGTTTCTGCTCGCGCGGCATCACGTCTGTGGACGGCTTGACACTCTGCTGGGTGCGTCTGTCGCCGCCGGCGTGGCCGGCCTGACCAGCCCCGTGGGGTGGATTCTGCCGCCGCTGTGCGCGGCGACGGGCATTCATCGTGAATGGCGGACCGCGCGGCGTCGCGAGATCCGAACCCACGGCCGGGCCGGCACGCTCGTCGGGACGGTCCTGGCCGCCATGCTGCCGGCGGCGGCCCTGATGATTCCATTCTGGATGCACGGGCAGCGTGTGTTCGGCCGGTTCCCGCCGGCCGTGCTGTGCGGGACGGCCCTGTTTCACCGCACAGTGGCGGTGGAACGTCTGAACACCGCCCAGAGCCCGGACCTCACGGAGCTAAAAAAGCGTTTTGAGCAGGCCCGGGCGGACGGATGGATTGCCGCGGACACAGAGTTTCCGGATCTGGCCGAAAGCCTGACCGACACGATCCACGTCTGGGAGCGGACCGGCGGCCGCATGCCCGAGGCGATGGCGGCCATCACAGCCGCCGGGTGGGACCTGGCGTTGCTCAATCCGCTGTACGTGCCGAGACGAACGCTCGAACACACGGCCGACTCGCTGTTAACGCCGGATCCGGCATACCTCCGCCAACCAGACGGCGAGCGCCGCCCACCACTCAAGCCGCTGGCGATCTACGACTTCTCTCAGATGGACGAGGCCAGCAAGCCGGAGTTCGCTCGTTACCTGGTCATGCATGGGGAGCCCGGCCGGGCCTCCGCGATCTGGGGGACAGTCGCACAGCGCTACCACGCCTGCTTCGAGCAGCGCGGCGGGTATCTGGGCCTCGGCAAGACTCCGTATGCCCAATGGCACATGGTGTTGCTGCTGGGCATCGCGCTGGCCCTGCTGCGGCGAAACCGGGCGACCTGGGCCCTGCTGCTGATCGCCGCGGCAGGCCATCTGGCGGCCTCGGCGTTCGTTTACGGCGGGCTGGCGCGGAACGCCGTCGCTATTCATCCGATTCTACACCTCTTTGAGGCGCTGGCTGTGCTGGAGATTCTGCGGGCGGCGGGAGGCGTGCCGGCCATTCTGCTGTTCAAATGGTCCACTCGTCGCGGCGTGAACCCCCGCATGGTGCTGTAGCGTCGACGCCGCGGAGACAGCGCGAATCAGTCCATATCTTCCATGCGGAGCAGGAACGGCTCGTCCCGGTTCACGGGCAGAGCCCGGACCTCCGCCAGAGCGGCCTGCACGTTGGCCTCGATGGTCTCATGCGTCAGAATCAGAACGTGCGCGTACTCTCCGGAGTGCTCCGCCGGTTGCTCCATGGAGGCCACACTGACGCCGTGCCGGCCGAGAAGGGTCAGCACTTGCGCCAGAGCGCCGGGCACGTCCTGCAAGCCGAATCGCAGATAATAGCGTGACTTCAGTCGGGCGATGGGCCGAGTGCGCGTGGCCTGCCACGGCACGCAGAGACGCATTTCCCGACCCAACCCACCCTCGGCTTGGGCGGATGAGAGGGCCCTCAGGTCGCTGAGAATCGCGCTGGCCGTCGGCTCGGGCCCGGCCCCACGCCCGGACAGCACAATCGGGCCGGTGAGGTTGCCGTCAACGCGAATCGCGTTCAATACGCCGTTCACCGACGCCAGCTCACGCGGCTCGGGCAACAGGGTGGGATGCACACGGACCTCGATGCTTCCCTCCGGCAGACGCCGGGCGATGCCGAGCAGCTTGATCACATACCCAAGCTCCCGGCAATACGCAATGTCCAGCGGATGAATGCGCCGGATGCCCTCCACCCATACGTCCTCCAGCCGGATCCGCTGACCGAATGCCAGGCTCGCCAGGATCACAAGCTTGTGGGCCGTATCGACGCCTTCGATGTCCAACGTGGGGTCGGGCTCGGCATAGCCCAGGGCCTGCGCCTGCTGCAAGGCGGTCTGGAAATCCCGCCCGTCGTCATCCATGCAGCTCAGGATGTAATTGGCCGTTCCGTTGATGATGCCGCGGATGGCGGTGATATCGTTGCCCGCCAGTCCCTGGTGCAGAGTGCGGATGATGGGGATTCCTCCGCCCACGGCCGCCTCGAAAAGCAGGCAGGTGCCGTGCTCGACGGCGATACGAAGGAGTTCGGCGCCGTGGACGGCCATCAGAGCTTTGTTGGCCGTCACCACATGCTTGCCGGCGGCTAAGGCCCGGGCCACCAGGTCTCGCGCGAAGTCCATGGTGCCGGTCAGCTCGATGATGGCTTGGATGCCGGGATCGATCAGCAGATCGTCCGCGTTCGCGGTGAGAATGGCCGGATCGAACGGGGCGTTGCGGGGTGTTTGCGTGTTCCGGTCCGCGATCCGAACGATGCGGATGGGGTGCGGCACGCGGGTATCCATCAACTCGCGGTTGGTTGCCAGGGCCCGCACCACACCGGTTCCGATATTCCCGAACCCCACCAGGCCCACGTTGTACGACGACGCCATGAATATCCACACCTCGACGGCGGGTCCATCGCCCGCCGTGATTTTGTCCGCCGGCCAGATCCGAGGGCAACTGTACGTGTGGGTTCGTGTAGAAGTCAAGGCGGGTCGGCCCGACGGCGGCAGACACCCGGTTTGCCCGATCCGAATCAGAAGATATAGTGGGCGTGCCCGACCCGGCGAAAGATTCGCATGGCGGCGGCACGGAGGTCGCCCGCCGATCCGGCAGGAGTCATGCGGCATGCGCGAGCTTTCACCTCTGGCGGTTCTGATCGGTCTGTTGCTGGCAATCCTCTTCGGCGCGGCCGGGGCCTACGTCGGGCTGAAGCTCGGCCTGGTCATGGCGGCGTCCATTCCCGCAGCGCTGATCTCGACGGCGGTGCTGCGCGGTCTCCGGAAGCGCGGCACGCTCCTGGAAAGCAACATCGTTCAGACCATCGCGTCATCCGGAGAATCGCTGAGCAAAGCCATGATCCTGGCGGTTCCGGCCCTTCTGTTGACGGGTTGTGAGCCGAACCTGCTCAAGCTGGTGATCTGGGCCGCTCTGGGGGGGCTGCTGGGCATTCTGTTTCTGGTTCCCATGCGTCGCACGCTTATCGAGCGGGAGGAGCGGCGTCTGCCGTTCCCGGAGGGTGTGGCGTGCGCCAAGATCCTGCAGGCCGGCGACGCGGGCGGGCCCGCCGCGCGGCCGGTGTTCGTCGGGCTTATCGTGGGCGGGGTGTACTCGCTGCTGCAGGGACTGGGGTTCTGGCGGGAGAAGGCCATCCTGGACATTCCGTCGGTCCGGACCAGCGCTTCCCTGAACGCTTCCCCCGCGTTGCTGGGGGTGGGGTACCTGCTCGGACCGCGGATCGCGGTGATCCTCTTCGCGGGCGGGGTGCTGGGCTGGTTCATGATTCTGCCGCTGATCGGATTGTGTGGCGACCACGCGTTGCAGCCGATTCGACCGGAGGCCGCGCGGCTCGTGCGCGACATGAGGCCGGACGATCTCGGCACAAGCTATCTTCAGTACATCGGTCTGGGCGCCGTCGTGTTCGCCGGCCTGCTGGCTCTGGTTCGGACGCTGCCGACCGTGCTGGCGTCCGGCGGCCGGGCACTCGCGGATACGTTCGCGCGGCGCAACGTGGAACCCGCACACCGCGACCTGCCGATGCCGCTGGTGCTGCTGCTGCTGGGCGGACTGGGCTACGTGATGATCCACTTCTCCGTCCTGGGGCTTTCGACGGTGGGCGCCGTGTGCGTGCTGCTGGGGGCTTTCGTGTTCGCGGCGGTGGCGGCGCGGCTGGTGGGCCTCGTGGGCGGATCCTGGAGCCCGGTAGCGCCGCTGGCCGTCGCGGTCGTCATTGCAACGGTGCTGCTGTTCGCGCGAGGCCGCAACGCGGATCCCGCGCAGGCGAAGCTGACGGCCATGCTGGTCGGGACCCTGGTGACCATCGCCATCTGCCAGGCGGGCGACCTGTCGCAGGATCTCAAGACGGGTTTCCTGCTGCGGGCGACGCCCTGCAAGCAGCAGATCGGCCAGATGCTGGGCGTGCTGGTCTCGGCCGTGGCGATTGCCGCGGTGATTCTGATGCTGAATCGGACGCGGGGATTCGTGCAGACGGACGCAACGCCGGATCCGCTGCCGGCCTTCGAGGCAAAATTGATCAAACGCGTGCTGGACGATGCCTTCGCCGGACAATTGCCGTGGGAACTGATACTGATCGGCGCGATGGCGGCCCTGGTCATGGAGTTGCTCGGAGTGCCGTCGCTGGCCTTCGGGGTAGGATTGTATCTGCCATTGTCGATCTCGACGCCGGTGATGGTCGGCGGCCTGATCCGGGCCGCGGTGGACCGATGGCGAAAGCCCGTCACGGACGCGGAGACGCGGGGCGTGTTGTCCGCCTCCGGGCTGGTCGGCGGATACGCGCTGACGAGTGTCGTGCTGGCGGCCGTCGGAGGGCTTGTGGCATGGGCCTGGCACGATCCGACGTACAGAACCCCTTTTGATGAGGTGCCCAGACCGGTGATGGCCGGACATTTCCAGCCCTGGCTGGCGGACAAGCTGGGTTTTGACGCAACGTACGGCCTGGGCGATCGGGCGGACACGGCGTCCGCGGCCGTTTCCATGGTGCGGCCAGAGGATGAGCATCACGTCAGATATACGAACCTGTTCTGGTTCAATCTTCTGCCACTGGTTCCGTTCGCTTTGTTATCCATCTGGCTGCTGGTTGCCGCGGCCAGGCGCGGACCGCCCGATCGAATGCCGGCGGCGGAGGTGCCACCCGGCCCGCAGGAGCCGCACGAACCGATCGAAGTCGGCGACAAAGGTTTCTCCCCCGACGCGCCGCCGGAGGAGACGTACGAATGGCGCTCGCCCTCGGACCGATTGGACGAACCGCCGCCGGAGCCGGCACCGCCCGAACCGGAACCACCAGCACCGCCCGAGCCGGAGCCACCGGCACCGCCGGAACCACAGGACCGACCGTGGTCGAACGAACCGGTGAGCGCACCGATTCCGCTGTCGGAGCCGGAACCGGCTGAACCAAGTGAGTCGGCGGCGCCGGAGCCAAACGAACCGGAGGCGCCGGTGGAACCGCCGAGCGAACCGGCGGAGATGTCGGAATCCGAGCCGGCGGTCGAGCCTGAGGTTCTGCCTGCGGATGAGCCTCCCCCTTCGCCGCAGCCCGCTCCAGCAGATGAGCCGAAACCGGCCTGGCGAAGCTCTTACAGCACGGTCAGATCAACGGACGATTTGCCGCCGATGGACACCATGCTTCGACGGGACGAGCCCTCGCCCCCGTCTGCCCAGCCGGAGGAAACGGTCGAATTGCCTTTCGTACGGACGGACGAACCCACCGTAGATCATGAGCCGGACGAGCAAACCGACGACGCGGGTGAGGAGGAGCCGCCACGATAGGGCAATCGGGAAGAAAGCGCCAGGCCGTGGCCCCCGGATGCAGCGGTAATGCGGAGGACAAAGTGCGGACTGCCGGCAACGGTGCTCCTGGCTGCCGTGTGCTGCGATGGGCGCGCACGCCCTCCCGTAACGCGGCCGCCGCATCCTGCAACGACCGGACGGCCCCGAGTGGGCAAGGCAGCACCTCTCGACAACCGGGATTCCGGTCCGTACAGTATTCCGCACGGCTGGTTCGGTTCAACATCACACCAATGAGGAGAGCCTCATGTCCATCACGCTACCTGATCTGCCATACGCTCGGAATGCCCTGGAGCCGCACATCAGTGCTGAGACGCTGGAATTCCACCACGGCAAGCACCACAACGCTTATGTGACGAACCTCAACAAGCTGATCGCCGGCAAACCCGAAGAAAGCAAATCCCTGGAGGAAATCATCCTCAGCGCCGAGGGCTCCGTATTCAACAACGCCGCCCAGGTGTGGAACCACACGTTCTACTGGAACTGTCTCAAGCCCGGCGGCGGCGGCCAACCCGGCGGCCCACTGGCGGACGCGATCCAGCGGGATTTCGGATCGTTCCAGGCCTTTCGCGAGGCCCTGGCGGACGCGGCGGCCACGCAATTCGGCTCCGGCTGGGCATGGCTGGTGGCGCAGGGCGGCCGGCTCAAGGTCGTCAAAACGGCGAACGCCGATCTGCCCATGCGGCACGGCCAGACGGCCCTGCTGACGATCGACGTCTGGGAGCACGCGTACTACATTGACTTCCGCAACGCTCGTCCGAAATACGTGGAGACGGTGATCGACCACCTGCTGAACTGGGATTTCGCCGCCATGAACTTCCAGAAGGCTGGAGGATGATTCCGTCGCCGTCCCCCGGACGAGCGAATATGCCCACACACGCGCGACGAACGCTTCGTTTCCGGTCGGTTGTCCCGACGGAACGCGAGTGGCGGACTCTTTGTATGGTCTGCGAACGGTCCGGCCGGATTCCGAGTCAGCCGAGAACCTGCCCCGTCGCCCCGTCGGAGGCGTAACAGACATGCACCACGGGCGTGGGGGCCGGCCAGCCTGCCACTGCCTGCTCCATCCCTCTGACGAAGTCATTCACCCTGCTCGCCGACACCAGGTTCACGGTGCAGCCGCCCCAGCCCGCGCCACACAAGCGCCCGCCGATGTACCCCTGCTGCTGCATCGCCAGACCACACAGCCGATCCAGCGCATCGCAACTGTTTTCGAAGAAGCGCTGCGAGCTCTGGTGAGACTGCTCCATCAATCGGCCGAAACGATCAATATCGCCTGCGGTCAGCGCCGCCCTGGCCGCCAGCACGCGCGCGTGCTCCCCGATAACGTGGCGAGCCCGCGACAGAGGCGGTTCGGGAATTCCCGGGGCGGCCCGCTCCAGTTCATCCAGTGAGGCCTCGCACAGGCCGGCCAAAGAACGTCCAAGCTGCCGTTCCAGCGCGGCTTTGGCTTGCTCACACTCGCGGCGTCGCGTGTTGTACGGCGCGTTGTGGCCCAGTTGACGGGAGACCCGCGAATCCACCACGACAATGGCCGGTGCCGGCGAACCCAAAGACAGAGTCTCGTGCGCCCCCGACGCGCAATCCAGGTAGAGCACCCGGTCTGCACGTCCGTGAATGGTGGAAAACTGATCGAGCAGCCCGCACCGGACCTTCGCCCACTCGTTCTCGCCGCGCTGAAGCAGGCGGGCCAGGGCCAGCGGCTCGATGAAGGCCGGATACGCCTGAAGCACGGCCCGAGCCACCGATGCCTCCAGCGCCGCCGAGCTGCTCAGGCCGGCCCCGGCCGGAACGTCGCTGGCGATCACCAGATCCATCCCGCCTACCGTGACGTCGGCCTGTGCAAGCATCGCAAAGACGGCCTTGACGTAGCTGGTCCAATCCGGGCGATCGTCCGGACACAAATGGGCTATGGAAAACTCGCCGGCCGCCTCCAGGTTGCATGACCAGATGCGGACCAGGGGATCGGGCCGGGGCCGCCCCACCGCCACGACATAACGATCGATCGCGGCCGTCAGCACAGCGCCCCCATTGTAATCCGTATGATTCCCCAGGATTTCCACCCGACCCGGCGCAACGCCGGCGACCGCGGGCGATCCGTGGAACCTCGCGCGATACTCGGTCGTGGCGCGGTCGATCAGTTGGCTCGGGGTGTTCCGAATTCGTTTCCCTCGAAGGTGCTGCCCAGGTAGGTTTCCCGCACCAGCGGGTTGTTGATCAACTCTCGGGGAGTCCCGCTGGCAAGATGACGCCCCTGGTCGATGATGTAACTGCGGTCTGTGACCGTCAGTGTTTCCCGAACATTGTGATCTGTCAGCAGGATGGCGATGCCGCGGTTCTTGAGATTGGCGATCTCCCGCTGAAGTCCCTGAACCGCAATGGGATCCACACCGCTGAACGGCTCATCCAGGAAAATGAGTTTCGGATTGCTGATCAGGGCCCGAGCGATCTCCAGCTTGCGCCGCTCGCCCCCAGACAGGGTGCGGGCCTCCTGCTGGGCCTGGGTGATCAGCCCGAACTGCGCAATCAGGTCCGCCGCCGCCCGTCGCTGGTCTGCCCGCGTCAGATGACGCATCGTTTCCAGAATCGCCAGCAGATTCTGCTCGACGGTGAGCTTCTGAAACACGCTTGGCTCCTGAGACAGATATCCCATCCCCAACTGGGCCCGCTTGTACATGGGAAGACGGGTAACATCCCGCCCGTCAAAGACAATCTGCCCCTCCTCTGGATCGATCATGCCAACGGCCATTCGAAAGCTGGTGGTCTTGCCGGCCCCGTTCCGCCCGAGCAAACCGACGATTTCGCCACGATAGACGTCAAAACCCAACCGGTTTACGACGGCGCGGCCGTCGTATCTTTTGACCAAACCACGAGCTTGCAACAGAGCGCGCGATGCCATCAGCAACCCACTTCCAAATGAGCCTCCCACGAAGCGGTGGATGATCTGTTAACAACCGAGGGCATTTACCCTATTCAAGAAGCAGACTCAAAATCTACCCATTTATCCCACGTTTTCTACTTTTCGTGACGCAACAATGCCACAAACGTGGGTGATTTGATGTTTACCGCCAAAACCATAAGCACTTACGTGCCTTCGAACCGATCATTCCGAGCTCTCTGCGGCCACCCGCAGAGTGTTCGGAAACGCAACAGTCGCCCAGGTTTCCTCGCCGATATATGCCCGATAACTCGCGGTCCGCTTTGTGGATAACTTCATAATTGACCGACACATCGGGCTCTGCCTGCCTCGGCACTCCAGACCGTATCTCAGCGGATCCACCGCATTCGACCAACGTTCGGAATCCATCCGACCTGGCGCAGCGGGCCCGGCAGAAGGTCCGTGCGCAGCCCGCTTGGCCAGTATACGAAAAACGCCCGGCCGATCATCTGATCTTCCGGAACGGTGCCGAGTTGATACTCCTCTCCGCGACGCCGCAGGTGATACCCGACCACGTCCCACAGCCGCGAGTCCGCACTCTGCGGGCTGTTGTCGCCCAGTACGTAGTATTCACCAGACCGAAGCAGTATGGGAAACCCGGTTGTTCCCCAGCCGCCCAGCTTATAGCGATCAAAGGGGGCAGACAACAGGGGCGCGGACGTATAGAAAACGTCATGCTCCACGACGACGTGCGCGAAGTCCACGTCCAGATCCGCGGCTGTGATTGTCGGCGGCATCACCGGCGGCGGCGCCGGCTGCGTGCGTATTTCCCGCAGGGTGATCAGATAAGGTCGGTCCGGCCGCTCGGTCTGGCCCGTTCCCGGGGAATCGAACCACGTTTCAGAGAGAACCTCTCGCTGGTCGATGTGCAGCGTCAATCGATAGTCGACATTCTCGAATGCGATTTCGACAGGCCGATCGGGCTTCAAGGGGCGCGTTTGATCTTCCGCGATCAAGGTCGCGTCCTCAAATCGCGGGCTGCGACCGCCATGCAGGAAGACACGACCATCCGATCGCAGCGTCGCCCAGAACGACCGACCACGCCTCGAAAGGGCGAAACGGACGTATCCGGCGCCGTCATGCGGCGTCACGACGCATCGAATCCGCAGATCCGCCACGGCCGCCCCGTCGCGGTAGGCCTCCGGCGTCGTCGAGGCGTTGAATCGAGGGCCGGGAATGTTGTAGCCGGTGTAGTTGTCGATCAGGGGGCCATGCAACTCCAGCGATTCGGGCGGTTGTCCGACACCGCGGAATTGGAACCATCGTCCGAACAGTCTCCAGCGGTCTGATCGGCCGCCTTCGGGCTGCCACTGGTGCCCTCCGCGTCGGGTGTCGCACACGCGCGGCGGATAGTCGGCGTCATACACGACATTCCAGAGGGCCTCCTGGGCGACGGATGTTTTCGGTACCGGCTGCAGCAATCCGGCGAGCTCGTCCAGCAGGCGCGGGCGCAGCTCACGCAGTTCGCCATCGAGCTGGTCCGCTTCAGCCAGCAGGTCGCCCGCCTCCGTCTGGAAGCCCCGCATGGCGGCCGGCGAGGAGAACCCTCCAGCGCGGCGCAGGTTCGTCTGCAACTCCAGCCAGCGCTGGCAACAGTGCTTGAACCGCCGGTCTTTCGCGAAAATATCCCGGGCCTCGTCCGACAAGCGGTCCGCCGGCGCCGTGAAAACGTCCCCGTCCAGGATCTCCAGGACCTCGCCGGGCAGCCCGATCAGCCGTTTGATGAAGTTGTCCTCTCCGTCGCGCGGGTTTTTGAAGACCACGACCTGCCAGGGTCGGGGTCCCAGCGGCCCGCCGACGTCAAACAGCCATTTCAGAACGAGAATGCGGTCTCCCGACTCCATGGACACGACGCTGCCGGCATCAAAGAACCGGGAGGTGATGTTTGGGTATCCGCAGTTCGGACAGTCGGACGTGGAGGTGGGCCCGATCGTTCCCCTTTCCTCCGACAGGCCGTAGGCGTACTCCCAGCCGCAGTTGGCACACGTCACGGTGCCGTGTTTTCCGTAAAGTGTGGGAGCCATGGACCCCGTAGGGATGACGAATGCCTCTACGACGAAGGCACGGAACACGAAGGCCAGGATGAGAGCGACGATGATGGATTCCACCGTCTCCCGAGGGCTTTCGCGGGTGGTAGACGGTTTGAGCGCGGACGGTTCGCCGGGTTTGGATGGGAATGCGGCCGCTCTTGCCATCAGCGCTCTCACAACCAGCCATGCTGCAAAGACGCAGCCAGCAGGGCGTTACGGTACCGGCAATGCGGCCGGACCGTCAAGGGGATAGTCCTACCGAGCCCGCTCTGCAGCCAATCCGGCACGTCGGCGCATGTCTGTTTTTGTGTGGCCTGCGGCAGCCCGTCGGGCGCAAGCCTCGCCAGAAGAGGCGGCAGGCGGCAACCGGCAACAATGCTCGTGCCGGCCGGCCCGGCGTTGGCGGGGAGGGCCGATAATGCGGTCGGATCCGGCCGGTTCGGGGTACGGGTTACGAAGCTAAACCGCAGGATGGGATCGACCGATGCAACTCTGACGCAGCAGGTCGCTCGGAGACCTGGTGGTTTGTTCGAAGCGCAATACTCCATCCGGGAGAAGCAATGGACGTCCAATACATCAACCCGTTCGTCCTGGCTATCAAACGGGTCTTCGAGACGATGGTTCACACGAAGGTCCGGGTGGGCAAGCCGTTTGTGAAACACGATCCCAGCGCGTCTGCCGACGTGTCCGGCGTCATCGGGTTCTCCGGGGACGCGGCCGGTTGCGTGGTGCTCAGTTTTCCCAGTGCGGTGGCCGTCCAGACCGCGTCAAAGTTCGCGGGGATGCCGATCGACGAATCGCACCCGGACTTCGCAGACGCCGTCGGCGAACTGGCGAACATGGTGGCAGGCAACGCGAAGAAAGAGTTTCACGGGATGAACGTAAGCATCTCGCTGCCCAGCGTGATCATCGGAAAAGAGCATATGGTCTCCACCTCGCGTGCGGTGCCGCGGATCGTGATTCCGTGCGAGACGGATCTGGGACCGGTGTACGTGGAAGTGGGCATGTCGGTGGAGAAACCGGCGGCCGCAGCGCCCGCGGCGGCAGGAGCCTCAGCATGAAGATTCTACTGGTGGACGATTCGCGAACCATTCGCAACATCCAGAAGAACGTGCTCGCGGAAATCGGGTATTCCGATATCGTGGAGGCCGGCGACGGTATCGAGGCTCTTTCGCGGATCGCGGCGGAGAAGCCCGACCTGATGCTCATCGACTGGAATATGCCCAACATGGACGGCATCACCCTGGTGCGCAAAGTCCGCGAATCCGACAAGATCACGCCCATCATCATGTGTACCACCGAGGCGGAGAAGTCCCGCGTGGTCGAGGCGATCAAGGCGGGCGTGAACAACTACGTGGTAAAGCCGTTCACGGGTGAGACCTTGTCCGAGAAGATCAACCAGACGCTCTCGAAGGTCGCCGCCAAGGCTTGATGGACGGCCTCGCCCCGAAGGGCCGGCCGACATGACCCCGACGCAGGTCCAAACCCCCTTCCTTGCCCAGGTCTCGGCGGATCACCTCCAGGCCAGTATCACGCTGCGCAAAGGGGCGGACCCCTCCGCCGTCAGACCCGGTGACGTGGTGGCCGCCCTCGAAGCGGCGAAGGTCGCCGTGGATGACAAGGTCGCCGCCCGCATCCAGGAATACGTCCGGAAAATCGTGGCCGGCCGGGACGCCTACGAAACCGTGGTTCTGGCCGAAGGATACCCGCCGACCGAGGGTCAGGACGGCGCGTTTGAATGGGCCGAGGGGCTCTGCCCGGACCAGGCCGAGGATTCGCTCGAGGAAGAGGGACACCACTCCTATTACAACGTCTCCAGCTTCGTGGTGGTCCACGCCGGCGACGTGATCGGCACCATCTCTCCGCCCGTGCCGGGCAAGCCGGGCCTGGACGTGCATCACAACGCGCTGAATCCCAAGAAGGCCCCGCGCGCGGTCGTCCTCAAGGAAAACGTGGAACTGAGCCGGGACCAGCGCACCGTGCTGGCCCGCGTGGCCGGGCAGGTGGTCTTCCAGGACATGGAATTGCGGGTCGTCGACGTGCTGGACGTACCGGGCAACGTCGACTTCTCCGTGGGGAACATCGATTCGCCCAGCGCCGTGAACGTACGCGGGAACATCCAGGACCTGTTCAAGGTGCGTACGAAGAAGACCCTGACGGTCGGCGGGGCCATCGAGGCGGCGGAAGTGGAGGCCGAAGGGAACGTGGAAGTGCGCGGCGGCATTCTGAACCGCGCCAAGGGCTATGTCCGTTCCAAAGCGCAGGTCAAGGCCAAGTTCTGCTCCGAGGCGGCCATCCAGGCCCAGGGCGACATCATCATCGGCAAGGAGGCGGTCAACAGCAAGCTGAATTCCGAGGCCCAGATCCTCATCACGAATGGATCGCTGATCGGGGGCACGGCGTATGCCCGCGCCGGGCTGACCGCCAAGGTTCTGGGCAGCGACGCCGGCGTGCCCACGGACATCGGGGTGGGCGTGCCGGAGGAAACGCTCCGCGAGTTTGAGGCGGCAAACGAAGAGAACGTGCGCCGCCGCCAGGGAGTGACCAAGATCCGGGATCTCGTCGGACCGCTGCTCGCGCAACCGAAACTCCTCACCCAGGTGCAGAAGGAACGGGCCACGGAGATCATGTTCCAGGTCGACCAGATCGAGGATGCCATCCGGAAGACGGACGACCTGCTGCGCCAGGGCCAGGCTCAGTTCTCCACCGCGGCATCAGCGGACGAGGCTGCGCCGGACGAGACCGGTCCGCACGTAACCGTCACCTCCCGGATCTGTCAGGGCGTCAGCATCCGCATCGACGATCGGGTTACCTCGTTTGTCAAGGAAATGAAAGGCCCCATCCGTATCTGCAAACGCAAGATCAAGAACCATACCGTGATCGCCGCCGTCAATACGCTCTCCGGCAGCGTGACCGAGCTGAACAGCCGCCGCGTCGAGCTGAACGACGAAGCCGGCTGACTTCCGGCCCGGCCGGACAACGCACATCTATTCGTCCGAGGATTGCCATCCCTGCCGTCCAACAAGCCGCACGAACCGGCATGCCAGCAGGAGCGTCTCGATCGTCCGTCCGGCGCGCTTCTCCACGCGCACCAGCATCTGCGCGTCGCGGTGCCCCACAGGCGCCACCAGAAGCCCCCCCTCGCGCAGTTGCTCGATCAGTGCCGGCGGGATATCCGGCGCGCCCGCCGTCACCATGATCCGATCGTACGGCGCGTGCCGGGGCCACCCCAATGACCCGTCGGCGCAGCAGAGGGCGATGCGGACCAGCCCCATCGCCTCCAGCCGCTGCCGAGCCGATGCGTGCAGGCCCGCGATGCGTTCCACGGAAAACACATCCGCGCCCAGACGCGCCAGAATGGCCGCCTGGTAACCCGTGCCTGTGCCCACCTCCAGCACACGAAGCCCCGGCCGCACCTCCAGCTTCTCGGTCATGTAGGCCACGATGTACGGCTGGCTGATGGTCTGCTCCTCACCCACGGGCAGGGCCCGGTCCTCGTAGGCCGCGTCCCGCATCGAGTCCGGCACGAACAGCTCACGCGGAAGCTCGCCCATCACCCGCAGCACGTTCGGATCGCGGATGCCACGGCGGACGAGCTGGTCTTGAACCATGGCCTGCCGGCGCTGGGCGGAATCGGCTTCGCGGCTGTTGTTGAACATTCGGGAGCACTCGCGCTGGGTCGGCCGTGGCGAAGCTCGTCCATCGGCCGGGTCGTTGACAGGCCCGCACGGCCTGTCGTAGAGTTGGATCGTTCGCCCGGCCGCCGGCAACAAAAGGGATCGCGCCCGCCATGCCGCTGATCACGCTTCTAACCGATTTCGGCACCCGTGACCACTACGTCGGCGTCCTCAAAGGGGTGATCTGCCAGCTTGCGCCGAAGGCCACCGTCGTCGACATCTCGCACGATGTGGCCCCGCAGAACGTCGTCCAGGCCGCGTTTATCCTGCGTCAGATCTGGTCCTGGTACCCTCGGGGCACGATCCACCTGGCCGTCGTGGATCCCGCCGTGGGATCGACCCGGGTGATCCTGGCGGGCCAGTACGCCGGGCAGTGCGTGGTGGCACCGGACAACGGCCTGTTGACCTTCGTCCACCGTGAGTTCCCCCTGGAGGCCCTTCACGTCGTTCAGAATCCGCGGCTCTTTCTGGCAGGCATCTCGCCTACGTTTCACGCCCGGGACATAATGGCCCCCGTGGCGGCCAGGCTGGCCGGCGGTCTGCGGATCGACGAGGTCGGGCCGCCGACAGAGCGCCTGGAGGTTCTGCAACTGGCGCGACCCGCCTTCCTGGCCGAGCACACGCTGCGGGGCGCCATCCTGTGCTCAGATCGCTTCGGGAACCTGATCACGAATATCAGCACGGAGGATCTGGCCCCCACGTTGCGGCGGCGTCCGGCGGCAGAAGTCTTTCTGGATGATGTCCGTCTGGGACCCATTCGGTCCCACTACGCCGAAGTGTCTCCCGGAGCGCCGCTGGCCCTGATGGGCAGTTCGAACCTGCTGGAAATCGCCGTGAACCAGGGCAGCGCCGCGGATCGATTCCAGCCGAAACCCACCGCCTGTGTGGAGGTTCGCTGAAGGCTGTCTGTCCAAACCCGGAGGTGGAGCCCGGGGTTCGCCGGCAATCAACCCGGATGGCTTCTGGCTTCCATCACACCCCGACGCAGAGGCCGCCCGAGAGTCACGAAGCAGGCCAGCCCGCAAGATCCTATGCCGGTCCCGGGGAGAGTTCGCCACATTCGGATATAGTAGCCGGTTGCCAGCGGGCCGAATTCTTCGGACGCGTGGATCCTTATCAGCGTTCAGGAAGAGAGAATGAGCGGTTGCATGCACGAATCAGTGGGAAAACATTCGGACCTCATTTACGACGTGGGCATGCACAAGGGGGAAGACACTGATTTCTATCTGAAGAAGGGATTCCGAGTGATCGGATTTGAGGCGGATCCCGACTTGGCCGAGCACTGCAGGCGTCGGTTCGCGGAAGAGATCCGGGGGGGGAGACTGACAGTCGTGGAAGGGGCCATCGTGGAAGCGCGGCTCGGATCCACCGGGCGGCGGTCCGTCCGGTTTTACCGAAACCGGCAGGTAAGCGTGTGGGGAACGGCCGTCCACGAATGGGCCCTACGGAATGAGAGGTTCGGGACATCCAGTGAGATGATCGAGGTCCGGACGGTCGACTTCGGGCTCTGCCTGAGGCAGTACGGCATCCCGCATTATCTGAAGGTCGACATAGAAGGACTCGACATCGTGTGTCTCCGGGCCCTGCAGCATGTCGACCCCAAGCCGGACTTCGTTTCCATCGAGTCCGAAAAAGTCAGTTTCGCCAGACTGCGTGCGGAGTTCCGCTTGCTGCGGCGGCTGGGTTACGATGGATTCAAGGCGGTTCAACAGCAGAGTGTGCCTTCGCACGTCGAGCCGATTTCCACGAGGGAAGGCTCCTATGTGGGCCCGGGGCATCGCTTCGAGGCGGGGTCCTCCGGACTCTTCGGTCTGGACCTGCCGGGAGAATGGAAGAGCTACAGTCGGATCCTGGATCAGTACCGGTTCATCTTCCTGTTGTATCGGGCATTCGGCGATGACAGCGTTTTGAGGCGGTACTTCTGGGGTCGGCAAGCCCTGAGAGCGATCCTCCGGCGTTTCGGCAGGCCGCTCCCGGGTTGGTTCGACACACACGCCATGCACTCGTCGGTCGTTTCTCCGCGCGGCCGCTGAAACGGAAGCGGCGTTCCCCCGGCGTGGCTCGCGTTCACGGTAAGAATCCCCGTGCTCTGACGAAGGTCACCTCGCGCGGAGGCCGGCCCGGCACACCCTAATCGACATAGGTGAGCCCTCGCGGGGTGTCCCTGCCACACCACCGTGCGTACGGGTCCGTACACGGCGGTTCGATCGGGTTGTGCCATCAACGAACCGAGGGCAGAGGCGGTCCGAGAGTCACGAAGCAGGCGTTCGGAAGGGCGAAGGATGGGGCCGGGCTCCGGCTGATCCGCCAGGGGCCGTGGGGCTTCCGGCGGTTTGAGCCGCCAGATTCTTGCCCACGCCGAGGCGGCGCAGTTCCGCGAATCGTCGCTTGCCCTTCACCTCCATCCGGTTGGACGGGAGGCTTGCACACCCCCGAGTTGCCAAACATGCTCGGCGCACAAAAGGGGGCCGCCCGAAGGCGACCCCGTGCGTTTCCGATTCAGGCGTGTTTTCTAGTACCGGTCGCGGTCCCGGCGGCCGCCACCACCGTACCCGCCCCGTCCACCGCCGCCACCGGGGCGCGGAGCGCGAGGCTTCGCTTCGTTCACTGTCAGTGCCCGACCACCGTGTATCTGGCCATTCAGAGCCTCGATGGCCGCCTGGGCGTCCGACTCGGACTCCATCTCGACGAATCCAAAGCCCTTGCTTCGGCCGGTTGCCCGGTCCATGATCACTTCGGCGCTGACCACTGTGCCATGCGCCGCCACCAACTGTTCCAGGTCGGAGCTGCTGGTGTCATAGGAAAGATTCCCCACGTACAACTTCTTGCCCATCGTTTTCTCCTAATCGATGGTAGTTCCGACCCGCGTTTTCTCTTTCAGGGTCGCATGTGAAAGTGGCCGACGCTTCGGCCCGAAGGACGGGAAGCCGATCAGAGCAGTGCGACGGAGAAGTGAACAATCCACCTTGCAAACCTGCTGACTCGACGATCCAATCACAGGCACTATAAGCGGACCGCCCCGATACGGCAAGCCCCACCCAACGCCCTTCCTCCCAACTTCTTGTTTACCACGGCTTTAAGCAAAACGCCGCGAGGAGCTCGCCAACCGCTTATTCGCACCAATCGAGACGGCCCGACCCGGCGTTCTGACCCGCAGAACCTTGCCGCCCTTATGTACATAACCCCGGTGATCGGGGATCTGGGCGGGCGAGAGCATCTATCCGGTGCCGATAGTGATGCGCCTTGCCCGTATGGTTGGGAAAAAAAGGAATCCGGAGTCTTCTGGCGGAGGCTCCGGATTCCGTGGGGATTCCCCTATTGGTGGGATGCCGGGCACCATCGGTACCCGGACCTCACTCGTCTGGAACTATGGGACAGGCCCGATCAAGCCGTTCTCGAAGAACAGGTAATCAATCCGGTCCACATCCTCGTCGTCGTCGGAGTCGAACACCAGGCAGGGCCAACCCAGCGTGGTGGGTCCGCTGCCCGTGTAGCACTCCTGGAAAAGGGCGAAGTCGGCCAGGTCGGCATCATCGTCACCATCGGCGTCCGCCCCGTCAAAGAAGTTGACGACCACGGCCTCGCAGGCGTCCATGTAGGCAACGCCCTGGGTGGCCGTTCCCGTCGCGATGATATTCGTGAATTTGACCTTTGCCGCGGTGCCGGCCGGCATGGTGTAATCGATGTAGAGTTCGTGCCAGACGTCCGTTGCGGCACCGGCGAAGATGGTGTTCGGCGGGCCGCCGATGTCCACTTGTCCGGGGACGTTGCCCGCGGCCCATTCCACTTTCACGCCGGCCCTGCCGGTGCCTGCCAGGCGCTCACCCACCGGGCCCCCGGTGAACAGGTATGCGTTGATATCGAGCGTCTCCCCAGGCAGCACGTCGATCTCCTGGTAAATTCCGGCCACGGCCTGGCCGGTCGCTTTCATGGTGCAGTTGCCGTCATGCGGGGTGAAGCCGGGTTCAAGACAGCTTTTCTGTGCCGAAGATGTGCCTGGCGTGTTGAACTCCGTCCAGTCCTCGATGCCATTGAAGCCTCCGTCGCCGAACTCAAAGCTGGGGTTCAGGAGCATATTCGCGCCGCCGTTACGTCTGGCCGAGGCGCTGTCGAATCGAACGGTGCCGCTGGTCTGGGAGTCTCCGACGAAAATCATCACGATCCGGGCTTTCGTCATAGCCGGCGGCACACTCGTGCTGATGCTCACCGGCACCCAGGCGTTCGTAGTCGCGTTTTCGTCGAACGCCAGGTTCTCCTCCGGCGGCTGCGGGGCGGCGGATGATTCGAACTCGAGCTTAATCCCCACCATCGCATTGCCGTTCAGCGGGTTGGACGAGGGAATCATCGCACGGGCCTTCAGGATGATGCGGTCGCCAGCGGCCAGGTCGCCCATTCGCTGCACGAGGCCGGAGTAGGCCTTGGAGATTCCCAGCTTGACGCTGCTGTTCCCGTGAAACGCGGCCTCGTCTGACTTCTGCTGGTCTTCGAAACCGATCCACGCTTCGATGCCTTGCGGGTTCGGATCATCGCTGACGCCCGCCGTCTCCATGTCCCCATTGAGCAGACTGCCCGTGGCGCCGGTCAGGCTCACGTCGTCCCAGTACACCGATCCGGAACAGGTGCCCGGCACGAACTTGAGGAGGCAGGTCAGCCGGACCTTCGCCGTGCCCGACGGAGCCGTCAACGGCCCCACGGTGGCCTGCGTCCAGGTGTCGGCGGCGGACGCGCTGTCCATGATCAGGATTTCGCTCGAGTTGATCACGTTGCCGAACAGCCCGAGAAACTCCAGGCGAATGCCCGCCTGCCCGGTACCGCCCAGCTTGTCGTTTGCGCGTGTATACAGCCACGCGCCGGCCGAGATGCTCTGCCCCGCCGCCGCCTGCACCTCCTGGTATGCGCCCGCCGCGGTGTTGCCGGAATCGCCGAAAGCTTTCAGCGCGGCCTCGCCGCCCACAGTGCGGTTGGCCTCTCTCGACCGCTCCACGTTCTCGCCGAACTCCGTCCAGTTCGCGGCAATGAACGAGTTCGGACCGCCTTGTCCCGGCCCGGCCTCCAGGCTTCCGTTCCGAAGGATGTTCTGGCGAGCCGGCGCCGTGCCGCAGAGCACCAGGCTGACCGCCGCCGCAAGCACAAACCATCGCGCCTGAGTCATCTTCCGCACCTCCATCGAAGTCTGATGTGTTTTCCGCTCTGCGGTCGGCTACCCATTGCTCCCGGCTGAATCGGGCGGTCCTACCGCGTCTTTTGCGACTACTGATCCCCGTTCACCGGGTTGTTCCCTCGTCCCAGTCCCCACGACCAGAATGGCCGATTGCCGAACCTGTCCTTATCCAGGGCATTCGCCCAGCGTCGGATGCCGCTGTTGTGACCCTCGCGGTCGTGATGGTTGTCGAGCTTGTAGAAGTCCACATGCGCGTCCACGAACATCAGATGACTGCCCGTTCCGCCACGGTGGCGCGGGTTCCAATGAACCGCGTCGCTCATCATGACCGCGATGCTGGGATACGTGATTTTGTTGACCTGATTGCCGTTGATCGCCGGAATGGCGAAAGGCCCCACCGTAGCCCCGTAACTCCAGTCGTTGAACCAGTACTCAGCGTAGAGCTCTTTGACGTACGGTTCTCCCGTGAGCGGGATCCGTGGAAACAGCTTGGCCTGCATCTGGGGCCAGAGTTCATCCGACCGCCGCACACAGTACGCCGCAATGCCCATGTCGCTCTGCTTGCCGGGGAATGTTTCGGATTCGTTTGTCACGGGGTACCCGAGTACCGAGCGAGGTCCACGACCGATTCGATTCTGAACCACCGGACCTCCCACGGCCTGAGGGCAGAGGAAGACCTTCGTTGTCTTTGTATATGGTACAAGGTGGAAGAGCAGGTGGTATTGTGAGTACGGTGCCCGCGTGAACCGCAACCGCGGATCGGGGTTCCCGCTCCCGTTGTCTCGCCCCTTCATCCACGGCAGGTAATCGCCAAAATCCTGGGCATAATACCCGGTGGCGAGCCCCTGCTGATGCATGTTGGAGCGGCACATCGTGTCCTTCGCCTGGTCTCGCGCTTTCTTCAGCGAGGGCAGCAGAATCGCAACGAGCAGGGCGATAATCGACACCACCACCAACAATTCGATCAGCGTGAACGCCCGATTTCCCCTGCCGTCCATCCGCGCCGTCCTCGCCATGGGAAACCTTCCTTTCTGTCTCCCGCTCGGGGTTCCGCGACACCGGCGAGGTCGTTACCCGGCCAACGCCGGTGTCGCGTTCCGCCACCGGGTCTCCGTGGGACTCCGTCCTTGTGGGACCGGTCGCCCATTGGGAGACCCGCTTTCCAGTCGGTCTCTAGCGCCGGCGCAGCACCGCCAGCCCGCCCAGGGCCAGCAGGGCCAACGCCGCCGGCTCCGGCACAAACACGATGTTGCCGAACTCAATCTGGCCCCACATGTCCGGGTTCTCGTGCTGCCCCTGAATCTGCACGTACCCGCCGAGCCGGGCGTCGTTCAGAATGCCCCACAGCCCGTAGGGCGGATCCTCGGCGGGATTGCCCATGTCGAACCCCAACGGCCCGGACGTGTAGGTGATTCCATCCTGAATCAGGACGTACTCGATGGTGGCCGGATCCAATTCCGTCAGGCTGTTGGGGGTATAAATGATCCCCTGCCGGACGGTCTCGCCCTTGGTGTACGTCAGCCCCTGGTCAGCCGTGAAGCTGTAGAACGGCAGCCGACCGCCGAAGGACGCGATCTCGCCGGTTCCGGCATGCACCATGAACACCCCGCCCACGTCTTTGGACCACCAGGGCGCGAGTTCCAATCCGCCTTCGGCGGGGGCCGACCCCGTGATCGTCACATCCGCAAAGAGAGAAAATTCGTGGTCATTCATGAACACCGCTGCCGACACCCCGCCGTTGTCCGAGAGGCGGAAATTATGTCGGTTTGCCCAACCGGCTCCGTCCAGCTTCTCATCCTTGATCAGGATGGACGCCGGGTAGCTGTTGACTGTCGTCACAATGGAATCCGGATGGTCGTTGAAGATGCGCGTCTTGATAATCGCGCTGTCCACTGCCGGCGCCGCCGCGTTGGCCGAGACCACAGCCAACCCCGCGACCGCCAGCACCGCCACAATCATTGCTCTTCTTGCAATTCGCTCCATGAGAGTCCTCCTCCATCAAGAGATGAGCCTCGTAAGTCCTTCGTTTTCCTCAGGGGTTGCTCGGTCCGCGACGAGACACACGCCCGAGCTCCCCATCCTGCCTCGAGAGAGATTCAGACGGGTTTCCTCCGATGCGTGGCACTGTACCAAATCCAGAAGGCTATTGCAAGCGCTTTCATTTCCTGGTACGCTTAAATTCTATGACGTGCTGGGCGGCGGCGTCCAGAATCCGGCCCCAACATGGGGTGGAGGCCGCATAATAGCCTGTGATAGCGAAGGTTACTGATGCGTTTACCGCCTGGTTCTGGTAACGGTACGATCCAGAATCATGCGCCTCCGGGCACTTTCGCCGCCCGCAAACCAGCGTAATCGGGTACAATGGTGAGTCGGAGATCCGACCATTTCTCTCGGTTGGCGGAGTGCAGAAGGCTATGAAAGCGTTTCCGACGAACTTCTTCTGGGGGGCGGCAACGGCGGCGTACCAGATCGAGGGTGCCGCGCGCGAAGACGGGCGCGGGCCCAGCATCTGGGACGTGTTCTGCCACACCCCCGGCAAGACAGTCGGCGGAGAAACCGGGGACATCGCCTGCGACCACTACCATCGCTGGCCCGAGGACGTGGAGCTTATGCGCCGCCTGCGGCTCAACGCATACCGGTTCAGCATAAGCTGGCCCCGCGTCATGCCTCACGGCCGCGGAACCGTCAATGAGAAGGGCCTGGACTTCTACGACCGGCTCGTGGACCGACTCACGGAGGCCGGCATCGAACCGTTCGTGACGCTGTATCACTGGGACCTGCCCGCCGCCCTGCAGATGGAGTTGGGCGGGTGGCGCCATGACGATCTGCCGCGGATCTTCGCCGACTATGCGGCGTGCCTGTATGACCGGCTCGGAGACCGCGTGCGCTTCTGGCTGACCCTCAACGAACCATGGGTGGTGGTGGACGCAGGCTACTTCTCCGGATGCCATGCGCCGGGGATTCGCAACCGGGCCTGGGGCTACCGGGCGGGACACAACCTGCTGCGCGCACACGCGTATGCCGTGGCCGCGTACCGCGCGGCCGGACGTGCCGATGGGGCAATCAGCTTCGCCCTGAATACCGAGTACAGCCAGCCCGCAACGGATACGGAGGAGGACCGCGCGGCCGCGGAACGCGCGATGCTCGCCTTCGGCGGCTGGTTCGCCGATCCGTGTTTCTACGGCGACTATCCGGCGGTCCTGCGCGAGCGGCTGGGCGACCTGCTGCCCGCCTTTTCCGACGAAGACGCGGACCTGCTCCGGGGCTCTGTGGACTTCATCGCCCTGAACTACTACATGAGCAACGTCGTCTGCCATTCGGCGAATGACGGAGCCCTTCAGTACCGGAGGCAGGCCCAGCTTCATCGATCGCACACGGACATGGGCTGGCCCATCACGCCGGACGGGTTCGGCCGGCTGCTGCACTGGCTGGCGCAGCGCTATCCGGGTCTGCCCTTCTACATCACCGAAAACGGCGCCTGCTACAACGATCAGCCGGGCCCCGACGGCCACGTCCACGACGCGAACCGCATCGCCTACCTCCGCGATCACATCAGAGTGTTGCGCGACGCCCTGGGCGAAGGGCTGGACATTCGAGGGTACTTCTGCTGGTCGCTTCTGGACAATTTCGAGTGGGCGGCCGGCTATGAGAAACGGTTCGGGCTGATCCGCTGCGATTACGAGACCCAGCAGCGGATCATCAAGGCCAGCGGCCTGTGGTATGCGAATCTCATCAAAACCAACGGGATGGGAATGGAAAATGTCACGTAATCATCGAAAACGAGTCAACGGTTGCGGCACGTGCCTGGGAGCGGTCGTTCTCTCGCTCGTTCTGATCCACACGGCAGCCGCGGATACCGACACGCCGCTGGCCAGCTATGAACCGTCGGAAACGGCCCTGAGCGTCAGTGCGGGCGACCCCGGACTGGTGGTCACCCGCGTGAAGGGGGGCGTGGCCGGAGTCCCGCCGGCCACGGACGGCGAGTACGTGTTGAGACTCACCTTCACCGGTGAAGACGGCAAGGTGGAGTACCGTCACTTCTGGTCCGGCGCCACCTATGACCTGGACGGGCAGGAAGAGTTGCTGGCCGACGTCTACATTGCCACTCCGTCCGCCCTCCCTTCCATCGTCGGCATCTGGAGCCCCAACTGGCACCCGCCGGACGCCTGGCAAAGCGCCACCGGGCTGCCGGTCAGCACCGGCGTCTGGACGACCGTATCCTTCAACGTTTCGACGCGCACGCAGACGGGTCTGGATCAGATCTGGGCCTTCGTGTTTGAAGGCATGCCCGGCGCCGATGGCACCATCTACGTGGACAATCTCCGCTTCCGCGGCCCCACGACGGTGACCACGCCCACGAATCTCGGGGTCGTGGCGTTCGAAGAACACAACCTGCTGGCCTGGAACCCATCGACCGACAACGGCGCACAAGGCTACCACGTGTATCGCTCCGCCTCGCCCGGCGGGCCGTTTGCGCGGCTGACCGCCACGCCCCACCCGAACGCGACGTACATCGACCCCGTCGGGCCCGGCACCGGAAGAAGCTACTACTACGCGACGACCGTGATCAACGGGCAGGAGACGGCGCCGTCCGCCGTGGCGTCCGCCGAGTACAACGGCCTGACGGATGACGAGTTGCTCGACGCGCTCCAGCAGGCCACCTTCAGCTACTTCTGGGATTTCGCCCACCCGGTAAGCGGATTGAGCCGGGAGGGGCTTTTCCACGGCTACGACGCATGCGCAACCGGCGGCACGGGTATGGGCCTCATGTGCATCGTCGTCGGCGCGAACCGTGGTTTCGTGACCCGGGCCGCCGCGGCCGACCGCGTACTGCAGATGGTGACCTTCCTCGGCGAGACGGCCGTCCGCTACCACGGCGCCTGGTCGCACTGGATCAACGGCACCACGGGGGCCACCATTCCGTTCGGTATCGCGGAGGACAACGGGGCGGACCTCGTCGAGACCTCCTACCTCGCTCAGGGCCTGCTCACCGTGCGGCAATACTTCGATGGTGCCGACCCCGTGGAGACTGAGATCCGCACGCGCGCCACCGACCTGTGGGAGGGTATCGAATGGGACTGGTACCGTCGGTATCCGTCCAGCCCGGTGCTGTACTGGCACTGGTCGCCCGAGTACGGCTGGGAGATGAACCTGCCCATCCGGGGATACAGCGAGACGATGATCGCGTACCTCCTGGCCATCGCCTCCCCCACGCACCCCATACCCGCCGCCTGTTACTACAACGGCTGGGCCGGCCTGGGGACTTACGGGAATCCGAACACGTATTACGGCTACCGGCAGTGGGTCGGTCCGCCGCTGGGCGGTCCGCTGTTCTTCACCCACTACTCCTTCCTGGGCTTTGACCCGCGCTACAAGAGTGATGCGTACTGCAACTACTTCGACAACGCCCGCAACACCTCGCTGATCCACCGGGCGTACGCCCAGCACAATCCGCAGGGCCACGTCGGCTACAACGCCCTGGCCTGGGGGCTGACCGCCAGCTCGAATCCGTGGGGCTACGCCGCGCATTCGCCGACCAACGACAACGGTACCATCGCCCCCACGTCCGCCATGAGCGCCATGCCGTTCACGCCGGACGAGTCCCTGGCCACGCTGCGGTACTTTTTCGACACGTATACCAGCGGGCTTGTGGGCCCCTACGGCTTCCGCGACGCGTTTCACCCCGGGATGCACTGGTTCTCAAACACGTACCTGGCCATCGACCAGGGGCCGATCGTGGTCATGATCGAGAATTACCGCACCGGGCTGTGCTGGAAGCTGTTCATGCGGAACCCGGAGATCAAGCCCATGCTTCGCGCGATCGGCTGGACGCTCGAAGGCGATCTGAACGACGACGGGTTCGTGGATGACGGCGATCACGGCCTGTTCGCCGCCTGCTTCAGCGGACCGGGAAACAGCGCGGTCCCCGCCGGCTGCACGGCCGCTCGCTTTGCCGAATGCGATCTGGACGGCGATAACGACGTGGACCTGGCCGACTGGGGCATCTTCGCCCGGCTCGTGGACGGGTTGTAGAAGGCCGTGGGTTGCCGGGGCCGCCGTGCGGGCCGCGACCGTTCGCCGGCTCGGAGACGCTCCCGGCTCGGCCCGCACGAAGCACGCGGCACCGATCCGTGAGGCCGGCGGTGGAAAAGCCGATGGTCTGACTTCCGTGACTTTTCGTGGCACTCTCATCTTTCTTCTGCTCGTTCTGCCGGCGCTGGCGTTACTGGCGTTCGGACCGCGGCAGGCGCAGCACGTTCCGCCCGACCGGGCCGTCATCCGCTACTGGGAGAAATGGACGGGCGTCGAAGGCGCCGTCATGAGGCGAATCGTCGACGAATACAACCGGACACAGGGCGTTTCGGACGGCATCTGGGTGGAGTACCTGGCGGTCAGCAACGTCGATCAACGCACGCTGGTGGCCATCGCGGGCGGCGACCCACCCGACCTGGCGGGCCTTTACGATCATATTATCGCCCAGTTCGCCGATCGGGACGCGCTGATGCCGCTGGATGATCTCGTGCGCGAGTCCGGCATCGACGCCGGCGCGTTCAAACCCGCCTGGTGGAACATCGGGGTCTACAACGACCGGCTCTTCGCCCTGCCGAGCACGCCGTACGTCATCGCCTTGTATTACAACAAACGCCTCTTCCGCGAAGCGGGGCTCGATCCCGAGCGTCCGCCGCAGACCATCGCCGAACTCGACGAGTATTCCCGCCGGCTCACCCGGTACAAGGAGGGACGGATCGTCCAGGCCGGGTTCATCCCCGCGCCCAAGCTGCTGGGCTGGTGGCACTGGGTGTGGCCGTATTTCTTCGGCGGCAATCTGTGGGACGGGCACCACTTCACGCTGGACACGCCGGCCGGCCGGGCCGCGCACCACTGGATGTACGACCAGCGAATGGAAATGGGCCTCAAGCAGTCGATTGCCTTCGAGGCCAACGTCGGGGCGGTGGAAGGGCCGCTGAACCCGTTTCTGGCCGAAGGACTGGCCATGGTCTACCAGGGCCCGTGGGTAGCCAACTGGGTCAGGCAGTATAAGCCGTCGCTGGAATACGGCGTCGCCCGTTTCCCGGCCGATCGGGAGGATCGGCAGCCGGTGTTCGTCAGCTCGGACGTGTTTGTGATCCCGCGCGGTTCGCCACACCCTCGCGAGGCGATGCGGTTTCTGCGCTATGTGCTGCGGCAGGATGTGCTGGAGCGGCTCTGTCGGGAACACTGGAAGCTTTCCCCCTTCCGGACGCCCAGCGACGACTTTTTCGAGAACCACCCGATCCGCGAACACATCCGCACGCTGGACGCGCTGGCGGACTCCGACGAGGTGTTCGGCTATCCGCGCATGCCCACCTGGGCCGAAGCGTCCGTGGAAATGCTTTTCCTGGTCGAGAGCATTCTGCAGGGCCATCGCCCGCCGGACGAAGCCCTGCGCCAGACCCAGGCCAAAATCGACGTGATCGTGAACGAATATCAGCGGATGGCCGCCCTGCGGCAGGCGGCCGAGGCTTCGCCGTGAGCGAGCGCATGAGACTACCCCGACAACTCACCGGCCTGCTGTGGACGGCCCCCTGGTGGCTGGGGTTTCTGTTCTTCCTGGCCGTCCCGATGGCAATCTCGCTGTATCTGAGCTTCTGCGATTATCCGCTGCTGCAGCCCGCGATCTTCACCGGCACGCAGAACTACCGCCAACTGGCCGTCGATCCGGTTTTTCACAAGGTGCTGGGCAACACGTTCATCTATGCCGCCGGCGCGATCCCGCTGGGCACGCTGGTGGCGGTGCTGCTGGCCGTCCTGCTGAACCGCCGCGTGCGGGGACAGGGAATCTTCCGGACCTGCATCTTCGTCCCCACCGTCGTGCCGGTGGTGGCGACGGCCGTTTTGTGGTTGTGGGCCCTGAACGAGCAATACGGCCTGCTGAACCAGGGCCTGGGTATGGTGGGCATCCGCGGACCCGCCTGGCTTGCCTCGCCCGGCTGGGCAATGAGTTCGCTGATCCTGGTGAGCCTGTGGGGCGTCGGCTCGCCGGTGGTCATTTACCTGGCCGGGCTGCAGGACGTGCCGGAGGAACTGTACGAGGCCGCCCGGCTGGACGGGGCGAATCCGTTGCGCCAGTTCTGGCACGTGACGTTGCCAGGCATCAGTCCGGTGATCCTGTTCAACGTCATCATCGCCATCATCGGCACGTGGCAGATCTTCGCGCTGCCCTACGTCATGAGTAACCCCGGCCCCGAGCGCGGGACCTATTTTTACACGATGTACCTGTATGACAACGCGTATCGCTTCCTGAAGATGGGCTACGCCAGCGCGATGGCCTGGATCCAGCTTCTGATCATCCTGGCCCTGACGGGCCTGGTGTTCTGGCTCAGCCGTCGGATGGTCCACTATCGGGGAGCGTGACAGAAATGGCAAATGACCAACGGCCAAAGACAAATGATGGGTGTGCTGGAACGGGTGGTCGGCAACCCATCCTGCTGAGCCCGGACCTCGGGCGTCGGGCATCCGCCATTTTCGGCACAGCGCCATGAACCGACGGAACGTTCAGTTCTTTCCCCGCTTCGCGACGTATGTCGCGCTGATCGGAGTCTCGGCGCTGTTCGTGCTGCCGCTGGTCTGGATGGCCATGGTCAGCTTGAAGCCGAACACGGAGGTCATCGCATATCCGCCCAAGTTCCTGCCCCAGGAGCCGCGGACGGACGCCTATGAGGCGGTCTTCCGGTCGGAGCACTTCGATTTTCTGCTCTACACGCGCAACACGCTGATCATCGCGGGCCTGAGCCTGGTGGGTGTGCTGGCCTCGAGTTCCATCGCCGCGTACGGCTTCGCCCGGGTGCCGTTTCGCGGTCGCACGGTGATGTTCGGCATCTGCCTGGCCACCATGATGATCCCGTTTCCCGTGACCATGATCCCCACGTACATGATTTTCCGGCACCTGGGCTGGATCGGCACGTTTCTGCCGCTCTGGGTGCCGGCCTGGTTCGGCAGCGCATTCAACATCTTCCTGCTGCGGCAGTTCTTCATGACCATTCCGCGTGAGCTGGAGGAGGCGGCCCGCATCGACGGCTGCACCACCTGGGGGGTGTTCTGGCGGATCGTGCTTCCTCTTTCGAAACCCGCCCTGGCCGTCGTGGCGCTGTTTCATTTTCTGACCGTCTGGAACGATCTGCTGGGACCGCTGGTGTACCTGACCCACCAGGGACAGTTCACGCTGGCGCTGGGACTGCAATTCCTGCAAAGCCGCTCGGGCAACACGGAATGGAACCAGCTTCTGGCCGCCGCGACACTGACGGTGATTCCCGTACTGCTGCTGTTTTTCCTCGCCCAGCGCACGTTCATCCGGGGCATCGCGACCACGGGGCTGAAGGGGTAGAAAGCGAACCCACGCGGATTCCGGACAGGCGATCGCCCCCGGCGAATCGCCAAACCCACACGATCCCGGCGGGCACGATGCGCCGGCTGAAGGTGCGCCATGTCGGATCGCGCGGGCTGCTGACAGCGAATCGTGGCGGCGCTGGAGGCGAGCAGCCTGAGCCAGGCGGAGTATTGCCGGCGGCGTCGCCTGAACCGCCAGACCCTGACCCACTGAGTCCAACGCCTGGGCCGCTCGCCCGGGTCTGATTCTCCGGAGCGCGAGCCCCGATCGGGGTCTGATTGTCCAAGCTGGCCACTCCGACCGGGACTCCGTCGTCCGGGCCGGCCGCCGCGGCCGAGGTTTGCTTCTTCGGACCGGGCCTCCTGTCCGGGATCTGGTTGTCCGGACCGACCGCTGCGGCCGGGGTTTGGTTCTTCGGCCCAGGCGCTGCAACCGCAGATTGATTCTCCGGGCCGGGCGCTCCGGCCGGCTTCAGCCGGCCAGTCAGTGCCCCCGGCTTGAGCCGGGGGGAAGAAGCCAGCTCCCCTCACTCCCTCTCTGTATTCTCCCTCGCAGCCGGCTTCAGCCGGCTTTCTCTCGATACACGAAGACTGTCTGAGGATTCGGACCGGTCCCCGTTCCTCCACATGCGCGGCCTCATCGCCCGCCTTCCCCCCGACACGGATCCCGCCTCGCTCCTGCCCGCCGCCTGGAAGGCCGAGCAACTTGCGAGCTCCGCCCTCGTTCCTGCTTCCTGATCCCAGTCACTCACCCCCCGCCCACTCACACCGGCCGAATTGTCCCGGTGTACACGACTGAGTTCTTACAGAGAAACGCGGCAAAACAGCGTCATGATTTACGCTTGACGATCGCGGGACATTCATAGAATTGATGTTCCGTTTTCACCGCCGCTTAGCCATTCCCGTTCTTTTGCGCCCGAAGGCATCCGACCAGGATACGGCAAGAAGCCTCTCATCGCCCGATTCCAGAGAACCCCATCCATATGCTGACTCCCACCGGTTCTGCCGCAGGGATCTGATCATGGCAACCGCGTGGCGATCCGAGCGAGGTATTCGAGAATGTGTGCCGTGGCCAGGGTGAACAACCCCAGCAGCGTCAGGGACAAGCCGGGCACGAGGGTCAGCGCCAGAAGAGAGACGGCCAGATCGAAAGGCATGCTGCGCAGTTCCTTCCAATCGATCTGCCAGAATGTGAACAGTGACGCGAGAATCGCCAGGAGAAAGAGAACCAGCGCAGCCGTCGCCAGGACGCGGCCCATGCCGGAGTGGGTGAAGGAGAATCGCAGCACCGGGTGCCGTTCGGCGGATCGGTGATTTACACCCGCGACTGCGACGGCCAGCACGTGTGTCTGGTCGCGCGGCGGGAGGGGCGAAGGCGCGGGCGGGATGTCGCCGCCGGCAGTCGCGGGTTGCGGGAGCCGGACGGTTGCTCCGCAGTGCTTGCACCGGGCCGGTCGGCCGGCATATTCCTTGGGGGCCTGCAGGGTGGTCTTGCAGGTTGGACAGGAAAAGCTGATCGACATACTTGCATCTCCCGGCAGAACGGCGCAGGGTGCGCCTTTCGCCTGCTTCACAGAGCCTTCGGGGGCTCCGTCCGGGGGGTATCCATTCCGTCCAGATTATGCTCCATGATCACGGAATGACCCTCGATCCAACGCACCAGCGGCTCACGCACCAGGTCCAGGTCGTAGCTCTCCGCGCCGTCGGCGAACTCGATGCGGGCGGAAGTCCCCTCGGCGCCGGCCATCAGACTGGCAACGTCGGCCTCCGCGAGCTGGTCGGTCAGCAATGCCGGGCCAATCCGGGTGACCGCATGTCCGGGCTCGACTCCCGCGTTGTGCGCGGGGCTGCCCGGCAATACTGTTTCAACGAACCATCGGCCGTCCCGGATCGCCAGCGTGAACCCGAATCCCACCTCGTACAGCGCCTTGCGTTCGATCTTCAGAGTGGCGGCCAGCTTCGCGTGTGACTCCAGGGCAGCCAGTCTTTTCGCCACCAGGGCCCCGATTTGTTGATCGCTGATGGTTTGCTTGGGCGTCACGTGGATGGCAAACGAGTATCGCATCTCCACTGTCATGCCGTCCGGACTGGATGTGTAGACAGTCAACACGGGCTCCTCGCGCAGCGAAACGGTGCACTCCAGCGGAACCTGCATGCTCATCCGAAAGATTTCGATGTTGGCCAGCTTCACTTTCTCTTTCGCCAAGCGTTCCGCTTCAGATATGACGTCGGGTTGTCGTGCCTGCACGCGATCGTGAATCCAGGCCAGGCGTTCGGGCGGGCACCATTCGTCCCGGATCCACGAACCGCCGAGGGTCGGCTCCACGTCGTCTTTCGGAAACCAACCGCCCAATTCGCCGATCCAGCCGGCCTGCTGCATGTGCCGCCGGGCCTGCTCGTTCACCGGGTCCAACACAGCGAGGAACGCCTGGGCGGCGTCCGTTTGTGGCACGGCTCCGGTGCTTTGGGCCAGGGACAGTATTTCCTCGGCGTTTTCCGCGGTGAGCCGGCGGTTGTCCAATGCCCGACGCAATTCTTCGGCGGCGCTGCGCTCGGGCAATGGGTCGATTCGTCGCACTTCATTCAAGGACACAAACCGCTTCTGGCCGGAGGGCAGGATGACCTTATAGGCCAAAGGCTGCTCGTCGACCTGGCCCGCGATCGTACTGCCGTCGGTCAGAGTCAGCTCGTAGAGCGCCGGGAGTGGAGCCTCCAGAATCAACAGGCGGTAATACGCTCCGAAGGCCTCCAGAAGCAACGTGTGCATTGCCGGATCGTCTGCCGAAGACCCGGCCTCTACAACGAAATCACGGATTGTGCGTAACGTCAGTCTGGGGTCGGTCAGCCCGACCAGACGAGCGCTCAGATCGGCGGCGCGCGCCTTGCTTATCGCCTCAAGAAGCGCCTGAAGCCGCGGCTTCGCGATAGAGGCGCTCGGGACATCGCCAAACCGGGCCAGAATCCGCCGCGCCGCGGCAATCGCGCGATCCCGTTCGCGGGGTCGGGTCACGGGCATGTTTTCGAGAGCTCTGAGCGCCTGCCGGGCGGCGGCGTCGCGAAGTTCCATGCGGAGCTCGTGAAGCCGGGCACGTCGGGAATCCGAACGGCAACTGTCGATCGCCCGATCCGCCGTGCGGAGTGCGTCATGGAGCTGACCGGCTTTGCGCAGGGTATCGAGCGACTTCATCCACTCCTTGAAAGCCTTCTCTTCCCGCTCGTCCGAAATCTGGGCCAGCAGTCCTCGCGCCGCGTCGGCATGAACGCCCTCCGGATGGGAATCCACGTATTCCTGGAGCCGCTTCGCGCGGCGGTCAGGATCCGGTTCGGCGGCTGCTTCCTCGAAGACTCTCCGCTCGGCCCGTTCATTCAGCCGGCGAATCTGCCGTTTCGCCAGATCCACGTAGGCTCCGGAGGGCTGCAGACGCAGATAGGACTCATAGGCGTCCCGGGACGCCGCGATATCCTCGCCATGCTCCGTCGCCGCGACCTGGGCCTGCTGCCAGTCCCATTCGTCGATGTCGGCTCTTGCCTGATCGCGCTCCCGCGCCGCCTGAATCGTCAGCCGGCCAGCCGGATGCGTGTCGATATACTGCTGGTACATTTCCGTGGCCTGACGCGGCGGGGCCTCGCGGGCCCGGGCCTTGAGGGCGGCAAACTCGCGGCGGGCCCGGCGCACCTGTGCTTCGTTCGCGACGATCACAGCCGTTACGAGAACCGCGACAACGACCACAAACACCGTGATGAAGACCGGAATCCACCAGATGCGTGGAGGCCTGGGCGGACGAAGTGACCGGATCGCGACCACAGTCTGAGCAACGGGTGCTTCCATGCCCGCATCCACGGCTTGGGGGGTGGACGGAGCATGAACCTCCGCCGTCCTTTCCTCCGCACCGGCGGGAAGGGGCGTCGCGTCGGCTGCAGACCCAGCCGATCGGCCTTCGCGAGGGCATCCTGGGCTGTTGCATCCGCCCGCCCGGTTCCAGCAGTCGGCGTGGAATGATTGCCGGCACTGAGCACAGTCTTCCGTGGCCTCACTCTTTCGGATGAGCCGAAGGCAAATCGGGCAGGCAACGTTCTGGAAGCGTCGGGCGGCCATTCGATGGATTCTCCGAGCCGGCCCGAGCGACCGCTCGCACGGCACCGACCAGGTCGCGGTCTGAGGCAGTCGTGCGCCCCCAACCATAGCATATTGCCGGTGAAGGCCGCAAGCCATTGCGTCGCACCTCGATGGTGGAAAAAGGGCGCCAGAGCAGTAGAATGAAGTAGTCGGTCATGACATGCCCGCGCACTGTGGGATACGATTCGAGCTGCTCGGTGACTGCGGGTATGCCAACGGGGACGACTCTGTCGTCCGTATCAACCGGTACGAATCGGCTCCCGGCAGGGCGACGGCATGCAGACGTCGGATTCATATCAAGAAAACAATACGTGGCACGTTTCGGAGGGCGGACGTGTCAGTGGTCCGTACCGACCGGCCGATCTGAAAAAGATGCTGGCTTGCCGGCAGATCACCGACCAAGCCCTCGTTTGGGACGGCAGCAAGTGGGCTCCGCTTCTGAGCGTTCTGAACAATGGAGGCGGGGGTGGCGCCGGGGCAGCCACGGGATCGTATCGTGACCTGCCCGACCTGGAGATTCTGGACGATGAGGCGCAGGACGGGCTGGCGCTGAATGCACCGGTCCTGGAGGGCGTTCCTAAAGGGGGCCTGTTCAGTAATGACACCGCCGCGGAGCCCGAAGCCCTTCTGCCGCCGCTGGACGGGCCGCCGCCGGAGCGCGATCGTATCGTCGTCATCGGCCGCCGGGCGGCCGGCAAGACGATATTTCTGGCTCGCCTCTACGAACGCCTGTGGCGGAGCACGGGCGAGTTGTCCATGACAGCGCTCAGTGGCCCCGCCCACCTGTTCCTGGAACAGGTGGCCGACTGTCTGCGCAAGGGGGACTGGCCACCCGCCACCATCTCCTCCACGCACCTGGAGATGGAAGTCTGCTATCAGGGGCGGCGGCACGTGATGGTCGGCCTGGACTACGCGGGCGAGCTGTTCAGCAGGGCATTTGTCCATGAGCAATCCGATATCCCGGAGGTGCGGGAATTACTTAGCCACATTGACCGCGCCGCGGCCGTGATCGTTCTGGTCGATCCGGCCGTTATGGTGAGCCAGTTGCTCGAGGCGGTCGTGGATGATGACTTCGGCATCGTCAAAGCGCTTGAACGCATCCGACGCTGGCCGGGCGGAGAAGAGGTGCCGGTCGTCCTGGTGCTGACCAAGTACGATCAATACAAGGACTTGCTGACCCGTCACGGAGGCCCCAAAGGATTCGTTCGGAAGCACTTTCCGGCGCTGCTGCGCACCCTGCGGCGCGTTCAGATCTTTGCGATGTCGGCCGTGCAGACCGTTCGCGACGAACGCGGCCAGTTGCGGCCGCGCCCGGACTCCATGGCGTACCACGTGGAGGAGCCGCTGACCTTCTGCATGAAACAGATCATACGCAGCGCGCAGCAGACGGAGGCGGAAGTCCGTCGGCGGGCGGAGGATGCGCGCCTGCACCAGCTCACCCGTGCCCTGGAGGAACAGGAACGGCGGCGGCAGGTGAAATTCGCCGTGTTCCTGGCCGGCCTCGTGATGGTCGGTGCATGCATCATTCTGTTGATTTACTTCATGCGGAGCTGACCGGCCTGAGAGGCTTGTGGGGAGGCGCCCATGATCGTCGAACGCCACATCTTCGGCTCGGTGACGGGCTATCGCACACTGGCCTGCAGCCCCGGCATATCGAGCCAGGAAGGCCGGCAACTGGAAGCGTTCTCCTTTGGGCAGCCCTCGTCACAGGCGTTCGTCGAATCGCTGGTTCGAAATCCCGCCTACTGGATCCGCTCGCTGGCCGCGCGACGTGTGCTCAGCCGGCTTGTGCCGGGCGCGCCGGACGAGCAGGGCCGGACGACGCTGCTGATATACTCGGCCGTGGTCTCGGCCGCAGACTGGGACGGCGTGTTGCGGGCGGATGTGGGGCTGCTGTTGCGCACGCCGGAGCTCTGGAAGTGGGATGGAACCTCGCGCCTGGCCCCGCTGGATGTTTCCGTTACACCATCGGGACGCATCTCTGTGGGGCGGAGCCGAGCGCCCCTTCTGTTGAACCTGATCAGCCGGATCGAGCGGGGGGCCGGCCGGCCGGCGTCGCTGGTGATCCGGGAGGCTGATTTCGGACCCGATGAGGCGCGATGCCTGATCATGCTGATCCCGCCGTCGGCACGGGGACAGTTCAGCCTGGCGTATCGAAGTCTGAACAGCCGACTCGGCGCAACGGTAAATTGTGTGGCTACCGAAGCCCCGATCGCCGCAAATGCGTCTGTGGTCAACCCGCACGAAGAAGTGCCTCTGACGACGTACGCTCAGGTTCTGGAAGAGGCCGGGTTGCGCCAGGGAACCGTGGACTCGGCCACGGTCGCGACTTACACAGGCTTCGGCCAGTACGAATCCCGCACTCCGCGGGGCCCGGCCAACCAGCCGGTGATCGTGGTGGAGGGGCCGACCGGAGGTCCGTCGTTCACCCAGTACGCCGGGTGGGCTCTCTCCGCCGTGCTGGCCGTGATGGTGGTCGTCCTGGCCTGGCTGCTGGTGCGCACACCGTCCGAGGACATCGGGGGTTTTGGTGGACCCGGCGTCGTGGCACCGGAGGCCCCGGAACCGAAAGCACAGCCGATCCCGCCGTCAGAACTGCTTTCGGAGCTTCACGAATTGATGGCAGCCATGCCTTTGCCCCGCGAAGCGCCAAGGCGCCAACGGGTTATCGCAACCATTGAGCGAATGGTACAGACTGCCGGCGGAACGCCTGAACAGGCGGCGAGGCTGTCCGCCGATTTCGACCAGTTGCGTAAGCGAAATGACGCCATGATCGCGTTCGAGCAGTCCGTGCAATCGGCCGACACGAATGGAGCGCGGCCCGTCAGTGCTGAGCTTTCATCCGACTATCCCTGCGAATCGGCGTCCATCGCTCGACGCGAGGAATTGCGAACACAGCTTACGGCTCGATTGGCGGCCCTTGACCAGGCCGATGGCGCGAAGCCGCTCACAGAAAACGAGCTGAACGAGCTTGATCGTCTGCTCGCGCAGTACGCTGAATACTGCTCCCTGAAGGATTCAAGTGTGAAGTTCTACGCGGATGGCATCCGAGCCTTCCGGACGCGGCTCGTGGACAGCCGAATCCACCTGGAGAAGGCGACACTGGACTTGCTGATCTCGCTGGTTGGTTATGACCCCTCCGGAAGTCGCGCGGGAGCCATCGAAGCGGCGAAAACGGCGGAAGCCAGAGCTGTGGACGCGGACGGATTGCAGGCGATTTGCCGCCAGGCCATTCGGATGGCTGCGGAAGAGAAATGGTACGGAGTGGATGCCCAGTCTCTCCGGGGTGCCATCGAAAAACACATCGCCGCGTTTATGAAAGAAGCGGCGGAGCGACTCCAGAAGATCGCAGATGACGAGAAGCTCGCAAAAGATGCTCTGCAGGACGGCCTGGTCCCCATCATAGCGGATTTGAAAAAAGCCGGCGATTGTCCAATGAGTCTTGTGCCACCATTGGACGAGTTGCCCGAGGACAATGCCAGGGCAAGTGATCCTACGGGGAACGATTGCCCTCAGACGATCCCCGGGTCCGGACACGGGGGAATCCCTGAAGGCGCTTCTCCAGAAACGGACAGTTGACCACGAAGATGCAGGAGCAATTGTTCACTCAGGTCCGTCAGGCGCGGCTGCATTTGCAGCGGGGAAATGTCCGCGCGGCAACGGAGCTGCTGGAAAACGCCCGCGTGCTGGCTCGCGGGAATCGCACTCTGCTGACTCAGATTCTGCCGGACCTGGCGGACTGTTACGACGCCGAGGGTCGCGCGGAGGATGCCCACCTGCTTCGGTGCCACCTGGCGGAAGTCCAGGGACGAGCGTCTCCCGCTCCCGGCGGCCCGTCCGTAACCCCCGTCCGCGTGGGCTCGAGGCGCCGCGTGTGGCGGCTGGCGGGCGTCGTTCTGGGGGGAGCCTTGCTCGTCGGCGCCATCGTCGTGGCCTGGGTTGTCTGGTATCAGCGGGCCGGCCGCCAGTACGCCGCCGTGCAGGACGGCTGGGCGGATCGGGTCGGCCTGCTCGTTCGCGTCGGCCGGTATGCCGGCGAGGTTGATGGAAGAAACGTCGTGGCCGAAGTGCCCCTAAGCTGTGGCACGTGCGTGGCGGTCCATTCCCGAGGACTGGTCATCGCCCCTCAAATCCTGCTGGTGGACGATCCAGCCAATCCGCCCCACCGCCAGATCCCCGGCATCCCGGAGCTGACGCTGGGTGAGACGAGTGTCCGGATTCGGTTTGGGACCGAGGAGAGCCGGTTCGACGCCGGGCAGATCGTTCGGCCGCTGGCGAACACGCAATTGATGATTGTGCAGGTGGATCGCGGGTTCTCGCGTGTATGCCGGTTGTCCGAGTTCGCTCCCGACGCCGGGCAAGAAATATCGGCGGTCGGGTATCTCGGGGGAATCAGCGGACTGGGTCCGGGATGCAATCCGGACGCGGTTGCGACTCTGCTTCGACGGCTGCTCCTGCGATCGGATCACGTACGAATCGAAGACTGGCTGCAACTGCATGCGATCGGATGCGTTCAGGAAAAGGGAACCCTGCGGCTGGGCGGAAAGGTGGGGACGAATGCTTCGCAGATTGCAATCGACAGGCCGCTCGGCGCCGCCGCAATCGGCGTTCCGCTGGTGAACGAGTTCGACTCCGTGTTGGGTATCGTCGTCGCACCCGCGGCGGCGGGAGCTCAAACCACCTCGGCGACCGCGGTCCAGGATTTCGCGCGGGCGTTTGAGTGACTGCGGGCCACAGGGCCACGCGGGGACTGAGTTATGGACGAGACTGCCATGACGACGGTCGATGATGCCGGCGGGAACCTCCTGGCGCGAATCCTTCTTGTCGGACGGCTGCGGGCCTGGGCCCGTGACTGGGCTGTCGGGCTCGCCCGGGGCGGCGTGTGGCTGGCGGCTCCTGTGGCCGCCTTGCTTGGCCTGCGGTCCGGCCTGGCGTGGCCGGCGTGGATGATTCTGACGGTCTGGGCGGCCGGTGCGATGCTTGTGACGGCCGTCTCGGTCTGGGCGGGGCGCGGCTGGCGGGCGCGGTATGCCGAGCAGCTTGACTGCCACCTGGATGGGGGCGACCGCATCACGAACGCGGCGGAGTTCCTGGAAAACCCGGATGGCGATCCGTTCAAACAAATGGCGATCCGCGAGGCCGAATCCTGGATTGCGCGGGCGGGCAAACCCTATGTATCCCGCCCGTGGCCGCTGGACGCCCGGCTGATTCCGTTGGCTCTGCTTGGCTTGGCGGCTATGCTTTGGATAGGGGCACGCGGCTGAGGCCGCCCAATGAGGGCTGACGGCCTATCGGCCTTTCGCTGGTCGCCCGCGTGGCTGGAGGCTCGATCATGGCAATTCGATCCGGGTCACTGCTTGCCGCCGCGATCTCGCTTGCGGCTGTCGTTGGCTGTGCATCCGCGGAGCGACGCCAGGCAACTCGGCCGGTAGAACAACCGCGCGAGGAGGCATCGGCATCGGCCCCGCCTTCGCGAGCCCCCGCCAGACAACCCGTCGCGCGCGACACGACCGCCGCAGAAACAAAGAACGGCATGTCCGAGCGCGCCCGCGATCCGGATGAAAAAAGCCGCACGGGTGCGCACCGCCCGTCGACGGCGCGGGCCACACCCGGCAGCACCCCGCAGGCTGCCAGTGGAAGTGAGAACCGGGAATCTACCACGCCTGGAGGGGTGGCTCGATCCGGGCCAGCGGCGAGGGACTCGGCGGGCGCTGATCGCGGCGCGGATTCGAGGGGATCGCCCCAGGGAGATCAGAGAGGCGCCGGTCGGGCGGGAAGCTCGTCCGACGCGCCCGTTACCTCGAAACAGGGTGAGTCTGCTCCCGGCGATGCAGGAAAGCAACAGTCCGGGTCTGGTCGAGCTGGTGAGGGGGACAGCAAGTCAGCGTCTGGTCAGGCAGGGCCAACGGACAGGCCGGGGGGCGCGCGGGACACCAACACCGGCAGCGACGAAGGTCGACGTATCGATCCATCGAGCGACAAGGCGAGGGACTCGTCGGGCGCTGGTCGCGGCGCGGATTCGAGGGGATCGCCCCAGGGAGATCAGAGAGGCGCCGGTCGGACGGGAAGCTCGTCCGACACGCCCGTTACCTCGAAACAGGGTGAGTCTGCTCCCGGCGATGCAGGAAAGCAACAGTCCGGATCCGGCCGAGCTGGCGAGGGGAACAGCAAGCCAGATTCGGGTCAGGCAGCGCCAACGGACAGGCCGGAGGGCGCGCCGAACACCAATGCCGGCAGCAGCAAAAACCGACGTAGCGAGCCACCGAGCAACAAAGCGAAGGATTCGGCGACGGTCGCCCCACCGGCATCCGCGAAGCAATCGGCCTGCAAAACCTGTGGCAAACCCTCATGCTCCGGAAACTGCCAGGCCGGAACCGGTCAGGCGGCTTCCGGCGGCTCGCCCGGCGGCGACGTCTCCAATGCTCCAAAAGCGGGGGCCAGGCAGGATTCGGCCGATGCAAAGGCGGCGCCGGACGGCACGACAGGTGCGAAGCCGGAAGGTTCTGCTGACGAGGGAGACGGATGCAACCCGACAGGCGCTTCGATCGGTGGCCTGAAGGCCGGAAAGGGCACCACGCCGATAGCGGGTGGCTCTGCGCCTGGCGATGGGCCATCATCAGGGCCCGAGATTCACGTCCGGGCAGCCCGCGGAACGGAGGACGCGGCGGCGACGCCCATCCGCGGCAAAGTGATCTCGCCCGAGTACGTGGATCCGAGGACGCCGGCGGGTATGCAAGTGCTCGACCTGTGCGAGGAGTACAGCAAGGGGTCGCCCGATGACCTGTATCTCGAACAGATGCCGCCCGCCCGGCGCGAGTTGATCCGCCAGTATTTTGAGAATCTGCGTCAGCAGCTCGACCACGGGGCGGCGGAATCCGCGGTCCAGTCCCCTTCCACGCAACCCGCCACAAACCCGTAAGGAGCCGTGCGTGACCTCAGAACCCCAGGCAATCCCGCAGCGCGAACGAGAGATACAGACGCAACTCGCTGAGTTTCGAGCCACGTTCGCGGACATCCAGGCGGAAATCCAGCGCGTGATCGTCGGGCAGGCGGTCGTCATCGAAGGCGTGCTCGCGGCGCTCTTTCTGGAGGGCCACGTTCTGCTGGAGGGCGTGCCCGGTCTCGGCAAAACGCTGCTGGTCCGTACGCTGGGTGAGGTGCTGGGCCTGCAGTTCAACCGGATCCAGTTCACGCCCGACCTCATGCCGGCGGACATACTGGGGACCCGACTGGTTCAGAACAGCCCAGATGGCCGTATGGCGTTCGAGTTCATGCCGGGACCGGTCTTCACCAACCTGCTCTTGGCCGACGAGATCAACCGCGCCACACCCAAGACCCAGAGTGCCCTGTTGGAAGCCATGCAGGAACGACAGGTCACGGTGGCCGGTGCGTCCATGGCCCTGCCCGCGCCGTTCCTGGTCATGGCCACGCAGAACCCGCTGGAGATGGAGGGCACGTATCCGCTTCCCGAGGCCCAGTTGGACCGCTTCCTGTTCAAGGTGAACGTGCCCTTTCCGGACCGTCTGGATTTGGTCGAGATCGGCCTGCGCACAACGGGCGGTCAGGAGGTTCGAGTGCGCCGCGTGATGGACGAACCCCAGCGGCGTCTGCACGAGTGGGGCTCGCTGATCCGGCACATCCCGGTGTCCAAGCACGTGGCGGACTTTGCCGCGCGGCTGGTGCTGGCCACACATCCTGAATGCGAATCGGAAATCGCGGACAAGTTCATTCGATTTGGGGCGAGCCCGCGCGGGTTTCAGGCCCTTCTGCTGGCCGGAAAGCTCAATGCGGCCCTCCACGGGCGATCGAGCGTGGGCCGGGAGGATGTGGCCCGCTGGGCTGTTCCCTGCTTGCAGCATCGCATTATTCTCAACTTCGACGCCCAGAGCGAAGGAGTGTGCATCGACGGCATCATTGAGCAGACGTTGCGGAAGATCGGATAGGGGGCTCAAGGCACATGCCGGATTTCCCATTCCAACCCATGGACTTGCAACGGCTGCGACGGCTTGTGTTTGCCGCGCGAATCCCGACGGCTCCCGGCACCACCGGATCCCATCGGATCCGTCGCGGGGGCGAGGGTTGGGAGTTCCTGGACTTTCGTCACTACACGCCCGGGGACGATTTTCGGCGGATCGACTGGTCGCTCTTTGGCCGCCTGCGCGAGCTGGTCGTGCGGGTCATGCAGGCGGAGGAGAGCGTCTACGTGACGAGCCTGGTGGACGTAAGCGCGTCCATGGATTTCGGCTCGCCGCTGCGCAAGGTCCAGTTGGCCTGCCAACTGGCCGCCGGCGTGAGCCATCTCATGCTGGGGCTTGGCGACCGCGTGTCGGTTGGGTGTTTCGCGGAGAGACTCGCCACGGTCTTGGGGCCCGTCCACGGCTTGGGGCAGGTGAGCCAGGTGGTTGCGCATCTGCGGGAGGCCGCCGCGGGGGGCGTAACGGACCTGTCGTTGGCCGTCTCTCAGTATCTGCGTCAGGGTCGCCATCGCGGTCTCGTGATTCTCATCAGCGATTTCCTCGGGCCCGGCGATCCGGAGCTGGCCATTGACGCGATTCTCCGGGCAGGGAACCGCGTGTTGGTGGTTCAGGTGATGGACGGCCTGGATTTCGCCGAGGGTCTGGATGGGGCCTTCGCGATGGAAGACAGTGAGAGCGGACGCCGTCTGGATGTCACCGTGGACGGATCTGTCCGCCGGGCCGTTCGCCATCGCGTGGAGGCGTATTGCCAGCGGCTTGCCGGCTATTGCCGGCGTCGCCAGCAGGGGTATCTTCTGGCCCGGACCGCCGAGACCTTTCTGGAGATTCTCTGTCAGGCCCACCGTGATAAGGTGCTGTCGCCGTGACGTGGCTGAACCCTCACGCTCTGTGGTTGCTTGCGCTGGCGATCCCACTGACCGTTCTGTTCCTGTACAGGCGTCGGGCCGTTCTTCTGCGCGTTCCATCGCTTCGCTTCTGGTGGCCGGCCAGCCGGCCGCGGACGCCGCGAGCCCTGAGCCGCTACCTCTCGCATATCCCTACTTGGCTGGCGAGTCTGGCGATTCTGGGCTTGCTGGCCGTGGCGCTGGCCGGTCCGATACGACCGGACGCCGAGTACCATGAGTGGATTCTGGTGATCGACGCCGGCGCCACCATGCAATCCGTCGAATCCGATGGCCGGACCCGACTGCAGCTCGCTCAGGAACGGGCATCGCGGATCGTCCGAGAGGCCCCGCCCGGCGCGCTTATCAGCATCATTCGCGCGGGGGTCCGGGCCGAACCTCGGCTCGTGCGTGGCCGTGATTCGATCGAGATTGACGCCGCCCTTCGTTCCGTGGATGCGGACGACGCGGAGGCTTCGCTCGAGTCGGCGCTGGAACTGGCGGCTTCACTGGCGACGATCGGCCGGAAGACACGGATCGCCGTCTTCACGGATGCGGCCGAGTCTGCCTATTCCGATCTTGAGAATCGGCCGGCTCACCTGGCGTGGTACAGAATCGGACAGGCAAAGAATGCCCTGTCGATCGTCGGACTGGATCGCGTCGGCCGCGAACCGGCCGTCCGCGTCGTATTGCGCGCGAATGGTCCGCCCCTGCCCGACGTGCGGCTCGTCCTGTCCACAGCGGAATCGGGGAAGATCGGCGCCGTCATCGAAGAGCGGACCGCACCGCTCGTCACGGATCGAACGGAAATCGTCTTTGACATGTCCCGCGTCGCTCCGGGCACGGCCTTTCACGTGCGGGCGTACCCGACGGACGCCCTTCCGCTGGACAACGACGCCTGGGGAGTCTGGGCCCTGCCCGATTCCCTTCGCGTTCTGCTCGTGACAAGCGGCAACCCGTTTCTGTCCGCGGCCCTGCGCGCGGATCCGAATGTCGATGTAGCTGTCGTCCACCCGCACGACTGGGAATCATCAACGAGGGCTGATCTGGTTGTATTCGACAACGTGCTGGTGGGTCCGACGAGCCCATCCGCGGGCCGTTATCTGCTGTTCGGTTGTCCCGACCCGTTCGGATGGACGCGGGTGGCCGCCGGCTCGTCACCAACGGACCTCGCGCCGACGAACTGGCGAGCCGGGCATCCGGCCCTGAAGGATGTGGACCTGTCCACCTGGCGGGTGGCCGCCGCGGCGGGTATCGAGTCACAGGGTCCGTACACGTCTCTGGTGGCATCCGGGGACACGAATCTGCTTTTTGAGGTGCGCTGGCCGGCGGACGCCACGACGCCCGTCCGAGCGGCGGCGCTATACTTCAACTTCGCTCTGGGGGACAGCAACCTGGTTCTGCGGCCGACCTTTCCCGTGCTCCTCTGGAATGCGATCGACTACCTGCTGGACCGGCAGGGTGACGAAGCCGTCATCGCGTACAAGACCGGTACTCCGTTCGAACGATCGCGGAGTCGGCATGGGGAATCCCAACTCATAGGTCCGGACGGGCAGGTTCTTCGAAGGCTCATGGCGCCTGATCGCTGGCGCTGGATGGATGTGACACGCCAGGGCTTGTACCGATTGCGCGGTGATGCGAACGAGCAATGGATGGCGTTCAACGCATTCGCCGATAGCCGGTCGGGTTCCCCCGACGATGCGTCGGAGGCGCCCGAACAGGAAGGCGCGCGATCGGATGCACCCGCCTGGCTGATGACGGGTGACTGGTTCCGACAGCCCTGGCGCATTCTCCTGTTGGTCGGAACGGTTTTTGTGGCCCTGGAATGGCTGCTGTTTCGACTCCAGGTGCTGCGTTTGTGATGAGAGGACCGTGGATTGACCATTCACTGGGAACATCCCTGGGTGCTCTGGGCGCTGCTTGCCCTCCCGTTCGTGTGGGTGGCGACCAGGCTTCCTTGCCGGTCGGACCGCCCGGGGTTCCGCATGGCATCAGCCACGGTCCGCGCAATCCTCCTGATGCTTCTGATCTTCGCGCTGGCCGGGCCGTACTCGGTGGCACGGCGGACCCACGCCGAGCCGCCGGTCGTTGCCTTCCTCGTCGATTACAGCAACAGCGTCGGGACGGATGCGGAAGGGGTGACGGAAGCCCTCTCGCGATACCGGGCCGCTCTACCGGCCGAAACAAACGTGGCGGAACTGGCATTTGGGGGCACCGTCGAGCCCATGGCGAAGGCGGACTCTGTCCATCGGGACGAAACCGACATCGCCGCGGCCTTGAGAGCCGCCCGGACGGTGTACCCGGAATGCCTGAACCGTCAGGCCATTCTGTTCTCTGACGGTCGGTCCACCCGGGGTGATCCGGAGCGAATCGCGCGGGAGTTGCAGGCGGCCGGGGCGCGGGTTCATGCATGCCCGATTGGCACGCCCGGACCGCGTGGTCCCCGCATCGTCAGCCTTACGCCGCCGTCTTCCACGACCGTCGGCCAGCCCGCCCGTGCGGAACTGCGCCTGGCCAGCGATTGGCCGGCGGAGTTGATCGTGCAGGTCATGGACCCATCCGGAATGGAGCAGCAGCGGGAGACGGTTACGCTGGAAAGCGATCGCGTGATGGCCCTGACGGTCCAGCCCCGCTGGCGCGGGGCACAGGAGTGGAAGGTCGTCGTGACCGATCCGTCGGCGTCTCCCCCTATGGCGATGTCGGCCTGCCTTCCGTTCTATGCCGTCGGGGCGCCTCGTGTAATGATTCTGGACCCGGCACCGGAGGAGTTGGGCTACTTGCGGGCGGCCCTGGAATCGCTCCGGCTCGAGTGGGAGGTCCGCTCGCTGGATCAGTTGCCCTCGCAACTGCACGAATACGATTCGTTCGACGCCGTGGTGTTCAGCGACTGGCCGGGGCCCCTGCTGACGGCGGAGCAGGCGAACGCGCTGTCGACATTCGTGCGGAGGCGGGGCGGCGGTTTGCTGTTCTTGGGGGGCACCCGGGTGCTGCCCAGGCAATGGCATGGGTCGGCCGTGGAAGCATTGCTGCCCGTCACTTTTGAACCGGAGCCGCGGAAACGGGAGGCGCCGCTGCCGCGCTCGCACGTCTGCTTCATAATTGACCGTTCAGGAAGCATGGCCGGCGGGGAGCTCGACATGGTCAAACTGGCTTTCGCTCGCTGCATGGAGAGTCTTCCGCAGGAGGCCCAGGTTTCCGTGATCGCATTTGACACTGTCGCCCAACCGATTCTCCAGCAGCGACCCATTTTGGAGAAGGCGGACCTGATACGGGCGGTCAACGCCATCAGAAGCGGCGGTGGAACGCGAATGGGACCGGCTGTCCAGGACGGCGTCCATCTGCTCACGGCAACCGACCAGGCGCGGTACATGATCATCCTGACCGACGGGCAGACCAGCGACGAAGCCGACAAGGGTCTGTGGCAATTCCTGGCCGAGCAGATGCGCCAGAGCGACATCCGCGTGACCGGTATCGGCATCGGCTTCGGCGCGAGCCCTCGTGTGCTCAAGTTTCTGGCCGTGTCAACCGGTGGCGAATACCACTTCTGCCAAGACGTCTCTGATGTCCCCGCCGTGTTCCTCCGCCAGGCTCAGACGATTACGCGTGAGGCCGAACAGCGGGCGGAAGCCTTCAAGCCGCAACCCGGGCCCGAAGCCGCCGCCGTCCGGAGCATTGCGGCAAGTGCCCTGCCTGAGCTCGATGGGTGTGTTTCGGTCGAGGCACGCCGTGATCCGCTCGTGCAGGTACATTTGCTTCGCGATGAACGTCGGGCGCTGCTGGCCTCGTGGTATTGCGGTCTGGGACGCGTGGTGGCGTTCACCAGCGATGCGAAAAGCCACTGGGCCTCGCGATGGGTCGCATCGCCCGGAACGGCTCCGTTCTGGGCGGAGATCGTACGCTGGGTGATGAGCGACACCCGCCCATTTCGCGCCGTCATGGAACCCAGAGTCACCGGGGAGCACGTTCGGATCCTCGTGCGCGTCGTGGAGGCGGAGTCGGAAACGCCCGCCAGCGGGTTACGGGGCACAGGGTCGATCGAGCCGCTGGGCGATGAGAGCGGATCGACCACGCCCATGGTCTGTCGCGAGATGCGGCCCGGCCTCTACGAGTTCACCGGGCGCTGTCGTGGCCGCGAAACCAATCGCTGCCAGATGCGCCTGACGGCCGGTGCGGAGATGGCCGTCGACCTGACCGCCCTGGTACGCTCACAACAGACGGCCGAACTGGCCGCCACCGGCCCGGACCTGTCCGCGCTCGAGAGCATCGTTCGCGAAGGAGGGGGAGTGCTTGACCCTGCTCCCAAGCAGGTTGCCGAGTATGCCGCGGCATCCGCACCTCATGAAATCATCCGCTCTTCCCCGCACTGGCCTCTCTTGGCGCTGTTGGCCGTGCTTCTGTGGCCCGTGGATGTGGCCGTGCGTCGTCTCGCCGGCCGCGCGCCGCGACCATCCCCCGGCCCCATCGGCGTCTGATCAGGGAGAGACGGTATTGCCCCTCGAGAACTCAGATGCTGGTCTGCCCGACCCGCAAGCTTAAGACGGTCGACCATCTCTATCGCGATCAGGGCAAGACCGTTCCGCCCGACAGCACCTGGCTGTTCCTCGACCGTCTCAACGCACGGTATGGTAGTGACACAGGAAGGCGTGAAGGCCAGCGATAACCTCTCAACGCGCGTCTTGTTGCATCTGGGCCAACAGTCGCTCCGCTTCCGGGCCGAGCACCCACTCCACGTGCCCGTCGGCGAAGACGACGAAAAGCCCTCCGTCGCGAAGCTCACGCTCACAGATGACCACGGTTCTGGAGTCGGTGTCCCACGTCACGCCGCTGCGGTAGAGATACGAGCCCATCCGATCCACGGTATCGGCTGTCAGGACGATCGGGCTCTGCTCGTACGGTGCGACAAACCAGCTCTCCGCTGCCAGCCCCTCGCGGACCAATTCTCCCAGCGTGGTCGGCCACTGCCCCTCGTGATCGTTTGAGTAGGTGATGCAACTCGTTGCAATCTCTCGGATATTTCGTGCCGATTCTGCCCGCCAGGCCTGCTCACGCCCGGCCCGCACAACCTGGCCGATGGAAGAAACCGTCAGATCCCTGACAGGCTTCTCCCTCGGCGTGCGAAGAACCCAGTCCAGTGTCAGGATGTTGTCTCTGGATGACAGCGCGCCGCCCAGGCAGGCCTCTGAATCCGCAATCTGCCGAATGAGCGTCCGAATGCCGGCCGGCATCGTAGATTCGGAGTTCGGCTGGGCCTGTGCCAGCCGCAGAATCGCGCCCAGCTCGATGTTCGCCAGCAGACACGAGTCCGAAGGCATCGACTTCATCAGGCCGGCCATGTCCGGCGCCTGTATGAGAGACTTCCCGTCCACCTGGGCGTCCACGACAGCCTGAATGGTCTTCCCGTCCGGACCGACCACCAGGCAGCCGTCCACAATCGCCAGTGCGAAGCGGGGGCCGCTCCCCGCGACTGGTGTCTGAATGATTACGCCTTCGTACGTCTGCGATTCAAACAGCAGGTCGTATGCTTTCGCCACAGCGCCCAACTGTTGTGCGAACGTAACCGGTTCGGCCAATCGTGCCGCCGCCATCCAGCTCTCCGGGCCATCCCGGCCGATCTTGAGGGCGAACAGCCATTCGTCGACCAGGTTGCCCAGAAAATCCCGATGTGGATCGAAGCCCAGTTCGGCCTGCCACTCCGCGCATTCCTCGCGGAATTCTGCGACGATGGCCGGATCGATGCTGTCGATCAGAACACTGATCCGGCTCAGCATATCCGCCACGCTGGTACACGCGCCTCGCACGAAGCTCGCGTATCCCGCCGGCACCAGCCGCGTGATTCGGGCCGTCTCTTCCCGCGGCATCGACGGATTGGAGAGCTTGTCCTGCCCCTCCTCCAATCCGACGGCCAGGCGTGCCTGCAATGCCTGATTCGACTGCCACGACATGGTCAATGCGGCGGCCTGCACGCGATCGAATCCCAGGGTGTGGAACAGTCTATCCAAGCCTTCCTGGCGCGCCTTCTGCGCCGCCAGCGTTTGGAACGGCTTGCAGTCCACGTAGAACACCACGTCCGGCGACGCGCCGGGCCGGGCGACCAGCCGGGTGTATGCGTCCGTCCCCACGAATCGCGGTCCCATCTCACCGCCGGCCAGCCACGTATCGACGTCCGACTTGCGCGTGCTGGCGTAGACCACGCCGTCCTTGACACCGGCCAGCAGGCCGATGGGCATCGGTCCGGGCAGTCGGATGACGCGCAGCGGTCCGGCCTCGCTCACGCCGGCCGTCGCGGACGCCGGTTCCAGCTCGCGAATCGCGCCGAATCCGTCCTCGTCGAGCCGGCGGAAAAACTCCGCCTCGTCCACGGTCAGCCGCGTGGCGAACTCGATACGCATTTCCGGACCGGTCAGCGGCGTTCCCACGACGGACACCATGGTGGGTCCATCGCTAATCGCGGCGACCGGTGTCAGGAGCGTTCTCTTCTGGTAGTCCTCTATCAGCATGGAAGCCAGGTTCAGCAGGTCGGAAGACTTGTCCAGATACAGCAAAAGCGATGGATCCGCCGGGGCCAGCGAGAGTATCGGCGGGGCCTCCGGCTTGGCCGGTTCGGCTCCCATCACGGGGACTATCATCAGCAACCAGGTCATCAGAATGTATGGCTTCATCGGATGCACTCCGTCTGCGAGCGTTCAGGGCTACTCTTCGCTTGTCTCTGTCGGCTCAAAGGGTTTCGCGTCGGGTGGGGGGAACTGGAGCACGTAGTCGAGGTCCCACAATCTGTCGGGCTTGGTCTTGCCACCGTCGTCCATACGGTTCTCGGACACGCTGTAAAGAATCCACCCTTCGCCATCGGCTCTGTACCTGAATTTCTTGCCGCTGAAAGGATCGATCAGTTCGTCCGGCGCAAAGGCGGGCTCCAGGCTTGAAAGGCTTTCGGCCGGCTGATTCTTGTTCTCCAACATGTGCAGACGCAGTGCGATGGCGATTCGCGTCAGCATCATCTGCGCCCTGAGTCTTTCACTGATGACGCACGCTCGCGTCAGAGTGGGCAGAAGCATTGGAGCGAGGACGTCCCACCGAGGGATGGACCGGATCGCTTCCTCTTCGTCGAAGGATGTCCACACCTCGGAGTAGGCCGGGCTCTGCGTCAGTTCGTAAATGCGATCGTAGTACTCCCTCAAATGCCGTTTGATCGTCCGGTCCGGCAGCATCAATCGCCCCACGCGGGCTTCCAGTCTCTCCCAGCCGGTTGCCTCCCGGTTGATCTTGTCGCCGCCGTTCATGGTGCCGAGGTTCTGGAACAGACATGTCGGCCTCGTCACGATCTCGTCGACGATGCCTCCGCCGAACACGCGCTCGTAATACACCCCACGCTCCACCGTCGGGCGCCGGGCCGCCAGCTCTTTCAGCGTCTTGTGCATCTCACGGAGTTGACTGGCGGGAACGCCCTCGCGGAGGCCGAGCTGACAGGCGGCCCGGTCGCCCAAAGCACAGCAGGTCACGCCCACGAGGTTGTCGAGGACCGTGATCCCGCCTCCGACGTGGCTTCCCAGTCGCATGACCGCCACGTAGTTCTCGAACGCCCGGTCGTACGCCCCCTCCGCCTCCAAACGCAGGCCGTCCACCACCAGCAGCTTACAAAGCTGCCGATGGTTGCTGAGGCTTGGCTGCAGAATGGAGACGATGCTGCCCTTCGGGTGGCCGGAGTAGTAATTCTGGAACGTCTCCATTTCCGCCGCGCGCCGCACCGCTGCCATGGCCTGCTGATTGGCCGGTTCCATGAGGAAGGCTTTGAGCGCTTCATCGTGGCCTTTCGGCCAGGTTGTGGCCAGGGCATAGTCGAAGGCTTTCTGCAGTTCCGTCGGCACGTCTTTGTACGCGTTGATCGCCTCCAGGTAGACCCAGAACGCGTTCTCCTCCCGCGGCGGCTCCACAAGGTCGTATCCGCGACTACGCAGATCCTCGAACGGCCAGACCTTCATCTCCTGCCCGCGCAAAACGATGACCTCCGGCGCATCCTCTGCGCCGGTTTGCGCCCAGGCCGGCGAGCCCGGCAGTCCGAGAGTCACGCCAGCTACGATCCCCAGCGCCGCCAATGCCGACCGTGTCATTTGTCGTTCCTCCTGCGTCCCGCGGGGGTGATCCCGCGGGTTGGATGCCGCGCTTGCCCGGCCCGCCCATTCCCCACTTCTTGCTTGCGGCAATCCTCGCGATTCTTACTGGATGACGCGAATTTTCCGCGGGCGTTTGTTATTCACGATTCCGCCGTACAATGTATTATTGGTGGACCAGACCCAGACGAGTCTGCTGTGGGCCGTTCGCGACGGGCAAGACACCCGCGCCTGGGCCGATTTTTACCGGATTTACGCCCCCCTGGTCCGCAACTACACCCGCCGACTGGGTCTGCCGGATGCGGATGCGGACGACGCAACGCAGGAAGTCCTTCTGATCGCCCACGACGGGCTGCGGCATGGCGGCTACGATCCTCGGAAAGGCCGATTTCGAGCCTGGCTGTACGGGGTCGCCCGCAAACGCGTCCTGATGACCCAGCGGGCCCGGCACCGACCCTCCCGCGTCCAGGCGGTTCCGTTTGATACCGGCGTAGATCCGCTTGGCAGCCTGCAAGACCCCCGCGACCAGCCGGACCGCGAAATCTGGGAACAGGAATGGCGACTGGCCATGCTGGACGAGGCCCTTCGCCAGCTGCAGGGAACACTGGGACCCAAGGTGTATCAGTCGTTCATCCTGTATGCCATCGAGGGCCTGACGGCGCAGAGAGTTGCCGACGAGCTGGGGATCGCGCCCTCCAGCGTGTATGTGTACAAAAGCCGCGTACTGGAAGCAATAAGAGCGTGGGTTTCGCGCTTTGAGGATGACGTTCATGAATACGGATCCGCCTGATCCACCCATCCCGCCCGCCGACGCGCTCGATCCGTCCGACGAGAACCTCATCGGCGAGCTGCGCGTGGTGCTCGCGCGACGGGAGAGCGCCGCCACGCCGGCGGCATGCCCGACCGACTGCCTCATCGGCCGAAGGCTGGGGCACTACGAGATTCGCGAGCGGCTGGGCGAAGGCGGCATGGCGCGCGTATACCGGGCGGTGGACCTGAACACGTCTCAGGAGGCGGCCCTCAAGCTGCTTCTGCCGGAATACCAGGGTCGCGACGACGTGCGGGCCCGGTTCGAACAGGAAGCGCTGAGCATGGCTCGCGTCCGACACGAGAACGTCGTGCGCATTCTCGACTGTCCGAAAGACGCGGACATGACCGCCATCGCCATGGAACTCGTTTCCGGCGGCAGTCTGCGCGACCTGATCGAGACGAGCCGGCGCCGGGGTCGGCGGTTCACCGTCGACACCATCGTGCGATTCGCCCGGCAGGCGGCCCGGGGCCTGGGCGCGGCTCACCGCGCCGGCATCGTGCATCGGGACATCAAGCCTGCCAACCTCATGCTCGACGAATCGTGCAACGTGAAGGTGGCGGACTTCGGCGTGGTTCTGGCTCTTGAACGGGCGACCTGGCTCACCGGACTCGGGCGGCAGATCGGCACACCCGCGTACATGAGTCCGGAGCAGTGCCGCGGCGAGCGCGTCGGACCGGCCAGCGACATCTACTCGCTGGGCGTCACACTGTATGAGCTTGCCACGGGGCGGCTGCCGTTCACCGAAGACGCCGGCAGCCCGTTCGCGCTCATGCTCAAGCACATCCACGAGATGCCGCCCGATCCGCGTGCCTACCGCGAAACGCTGCCCAAGTGGCTGGTGTGGCTGCTGCTGAAATGCCTGGACAAAGACCCGCGCGATCGATACCCCGACGGCGACGCCCTCGCGGAGGCCCTGGTCAGCGCCCCCAACGAACCGGACCTGGAGGAGTCGCAAGAGGGCTCCGGCACCGTCTGGCGTGTGAACCCGGTGGCCATTCGCGAGCAGCTCAAACGATTGCCCCAACGGGCGATCGTGGCCTGGGCCTGCCGGTGTGCCCGCCGGGTCCAGCACCTCAACACCGACCCGCGGCTGGACCGTTCCATCACCATGGCGGAATCGACGACCTCCGGACCGGCCGGCGATGGCTCGCAGGAATCGCTGACACAGGCGCTGCAGCGCGTGCAGCAACTTCGAACCGCCTCGTTCCGGGCGGCCTACACGAGCGGACCGACCCGAAAACAGGATCCCGCGTCGTATGCGGCCCTGGCCGCCGCGGCGTCGGGCGCCTGTGCCGCCGCCCGCTGCGCCGAAGACGCGGCCGCCGACGCGGCTTTTGTCGCGCAGAACGCGGTGACGGCCCTGGAACTGGCCGAGGGCCCGGTGTCGGAGTTCTGGCAGTGGGCCCAGCGGGACTACCACCGGCTGGCTGCCGCCCGGCTTGGCGAGAAAGGCACCATCGGTCGCTCCATCCCCCCCGGCTTCTGGACGGAGAAAACCTGAAGCATGGTCCGCCGGCCGGTTGCCCGTCCATTACAGACGGCCACTGGACGCCCGCGCCGAATCCCGCGGGTACGCCTAACGATGAAGCCCGGGTCGCTCGGGCCGGACGCCCCCTGTCTTTCAAGACATCTGCCGAAGCGCTGTCGCCGGTTCACCCGGACGGATGTGAGGACGCGCACGCTTATTCGCGGGAGGACTGTCCCAGCAGCATCGTCGTGGGGTCGACGGCGCTGGGTCGATATTTCTCGATGAGGCTGCGGATCTTGGGCTGGTTGGGCTCCAGCTCCAACGACCGGTGCCAGTGCTCCAGCGCCTGGTCGCGCAAACGCGGGCTGTTCGGATCGCGCAGGTAGCGAAGCATAGCGATGGAGCCCAGCCCGGCGTGGGCCGAGGGCAACCGCGGTTCGTAGGCCAGGGCCTCGCGATAGGACGATTCGGCCGCGTCATACTCGTGCATCAGAAACCGGCAGTATCCCAACCCCTCGTGGGCGGTCGGCAGGGTGGGGTCGATCTTGACGGCCTGCTCCAGGGCGTTGCAGCCCATCTTGAACCGCTGCTGGTTGATATAGGTGTACGCCAGATTCACCAGCACCAGCGGCAGGTGGTTGTCGCGTTCCAGGGCGTTACGGTACGCGGAAATGGCCTCGTAGTACTTGCCCTGCGCGTCGAACGCCACGCCCAGGTTCACAAATGCATCCGGCCGGTCCGGATCGATGGCAATGGCCTGCTGAAACTGCTCGACAGCCTGCTCCAGGTCGCCGAGTTGGTGGTAGCAGACCCCCAGGTTCAACCGCGAATTGAAGTCCTTCGGCCGCAGGTCGCACGCCTGCAGATAGGCCTGCACAGCGTCGTGCAGGCGCTGTGTGAAATGATAGAGCTGAGCCAGCGAAAGCGTATCCTCAAACGAGAACGGGTTGAAGCGGACGGCGTTCGCAAAACAGTCGATCGCCCGGTCGTACTCGCCCATCCGGCGATAGATGACGCCCAGCCGGTTGTGGACGACGGCCAACTGCGGATCCAGCTCGACCGCCGCCTGAAACTCTGCCAGGGCTCCCTCCAGGTCGTCGCGCTGCAACAGCGAATCGCCGGTCGAGACGTGGTGCCGTGCCTGCGAATGCCGAATCATCGAACACCCGGTCGGCAACAGGCCGCCGACCAGCAGGGCGATCGTCGTGACACACATGCGTGGCAACGGAATGCGGATTTGCGCCATGCCAAACATCACCCCCGTGTTCCAGATCGGTTCGGGGGGCTCATTTCGATTCGGGAAACCACGGGCGGCAAGGTCGGATCGGATCGGGCTTTCCCGCCTGCCTTGCGGTCGCTCATCTTAGCAATCGGGCGTTGCCCTCGCAATTGCCCGACGCCGGGCGGGCTCGTTCAGGCGGCGGGGCGGTTTGCCTTTTGGGGCTGGGGGCCTAGTATCAGAGGGTTCCGTCGTGGTCTTCCGCCGACCGCGGTCCAGAGTGGAAAAACGGGCGCAACATGAGTATTCACAAATACTTGCTTGCTATTCCGGCGTATAACGAAGACCGATTCGTGGTTGCGATGGTGCAAGCCGCCCGCCAGTTCATCGACAACATACTGGTCGTCGACGACGGCTCCACCGACCGGACGCCGGCACTGCTGGCGGACATGCCGGACATCCACGTCATCCGCCATCCGCAGAACCTGGGCTATGGCCGCAGCCTGCGAGACGCGTTCGATTTCGCGGCCGACAGCGGCTACGACTGGCTGATCACGATGGATTGCGACGAGCAGCACGAACCTTCCGATATACCGCGGTTTATCGCCGAGGCCGAACGCGGCCGGGCCGACATCGTCAGCGGGTCGCGGTACCTGATTCCTCCGGAGGACGTCGAGGTCGCCCCACCTGATCGCCGTCGGCTCAACGCGTGGATGACCCGGATGCTGAACGAGCGGCTCGGGCTGGCCATCACGGACGCCTTCTGCGGATTCAAGGCATACCGCGTGGACGGGCTCCGCAGGCTCCACATTACCGAGACGGGCTACGCCATGCCGTTGGAACTGTGGGTCCAGGCAGTACGCGCGGATCTGCGAGTGGTGGAGCTTCCCATCCGACTGATCTACAAAGACCCCATGCGGCGATTCGGCGGCGGACTGGACGATCCGGAATACCGGTACCGTCACTATCTGGATGTCTTCCATCGGGCGATGGCCGTCGGCGCGGCGACGCGCGACGGAACGGCCCCGGTCTGTGAGCCATGTTGAACTTCGACCGGCTGACCACCCCGGCCGGACATGGGAGCACCCTCGTGGAGCCGGGCCCGGGCGAAATGGCCCGGGCGCTGCTGGCCAATCGGACGCACCTGGATGGCCTGAATCTCACGCTGGGAGGTGTGAACCTGCGGTCGTACCGGCAACGGGTTCGGCGGGATCTGGTCGGCGGAACGGCGGGTCCGGTGGTCGGCATCGGGCATCAGCCGGAGTTCATTCACCCGGGGGTCTGGGCCAAAAACGTTGTGGCCCACCGGCTGGCGACGGCGGTCGGCGGCGAGGTGATCCACTTGGTCGTCGACAGCGACGTGCCGCGCGATGCGATGCTGCACGTGCCGGTGGTGGACGGCGGGCATCTGGACGTCCGGTCGCTCTGTGTCAACCGCGTCCCGGCGGGCACGTCGTACGAGGATTACCCGTCTTTGGACCGTCCGGCGGTGGACCGGTTCGGGGACGAGCTTGCGTCGGCCATGGGCGCCCGGTTTGGCGAATCGCTGCTGCCCCGCTTCCTGGAAGGCGTGGTCGAGGCGCGTCGACCGGCGGGCTGGGTCGACCAGACCATTGCCGGCCGGCGGGCGATTGAGCGGTCTTTCGCCGTGACCGTCCGCGACCACCGGGTGAGCCGCGTCTGGCTGGGTCCGCTTCTGGCGGAAATCATCTGCAACGCGCATCGCTTTGCCGCGTGTTACAACTGGGCCTTGGCGGACTATCGACGACGCTATCGGGTCCGCAGTCCGCAGCGACCGATCCCGGATCTGATCGTGGACGGCCCGCGCTGTGAATTGGCGGTCTGGGTGCAAGAGGCGTCCGGGCGCCGGCAGCGGGCGTTTGTGGAGCGGTGCGGCGACACGGTTCGGCTGTTCGCGGGCGAGCACAAGCTGGCGAGCTGGTCGGCAAACCGGATGCAATGCTGGCAGCACATTCAAGACAGTCTGGAAGACCTCAAAGGCTGGCGATTCCGTCCCAGGGCGCTGACGCTGACGCTCTGGGCCCGTCTCTGTGCGTGCGACCTGTTCATCCACGGCATTGGCGGGGCGAAATACGACCGGATCACGGATCGGCTCATCGAGATTTACTTCGGCGTGGCGCCCCCGGCCATGGCCTGCGTGTCGGCGACACTGTGGCTGGACCTGCCTCACCCGGATGTGACGGCCGAGCAGGTGCGGGCGGCCCAGCAGCGGCTGCGAAGCGTTCGCTTCAACCCCCAGCGGCACCTGCCGTATGAGGCAGACCTGGCCCGGCTGATCGACGCGCGGGCCGACGCCGTCGAGCGGGCTGCCCGGCTTCGGCGAGTCGACGGTTCCAACGGCCCGGACCGGCGCCGGCTTTTCCAGACCATCCGGGCCCTTTCGGCACAGATGCTGGAGCGCCGGCCGGATGTCCTGCGAGACGTCGAGAACCAGGTGGACCGGCTCCGACAGGGCCGGCTCGAAACACAGATCGCCCGTCGGCGAGACTACTTTTTCGGGCTGTACCGACCGGACGAGCTGGGGGAACTGCTGAATCGGCTTCCCGCCGTGGAAGCATTTCGGGTATAGTGCCCCCCGGGGCGACAGGAAGGACTGGTCGTGCCGGCGTCCGGCGGACGCCGGTATGATCGCGGCTGCGACGAACCTGCGGGAGTCGAGTTTCCATGTCTGAGGAACGATCCGAACCAACCATCGAGGTGGACAGCGATTGGAAGGCGGAGGCCGCGCGGGAAAAGCAGAAGCTGATCGAGGCCGAGAAGAAGGCCGCCGGCAGCGGTGGTCGGACCGATCCGGCCTTCGTCGAGCTGCTGAACCTGCTGGCGATGCAGGCCCAACTGACCCTGGGGGGCTACGAAGGCCCGGACGGGCGAGCCATTCCGCCGGACCTGACCGCCGCCCGCGCCCACGTGACGATCCTGGAGGCCCTTCAGCGAAAGACGGAGGGCAACCTCAGTGACGAGGAGCGCCGAGGCCTTAATGACCTGCTGCACAACCTGCGGATGCACTACGTGCAGTTGGCGCAGTCCAGGGGCGCGGCCGGGGCAAGTCGGCCGGGCGGTCCGGCCTCTGCGACGGGCGGCTCCTTCTGAGATGCCGTGACTCACCGCGGTCGGGGTTGAACCGCTCATGCTCATTCTTCCGGTTCGGACGGAAACGCCGATCCGCGGCACGCCGTGGGTGAACTACGGCCTGATCGCGGCCAATGTTCTGATCGCCGTTTTCTTCGGCACGGCGTCCGATCGTCGCTTTGCGCTGGATAGCTGGATTTTTCAGCCGGCCTGGCCGAGCCTGCACCAGTTCCTCACGTACCAGTTCCTGCACGGCGACCGCTTCCATCTGATCGGGAACATGCTGTTCCTCTGGGTGTTCGGCAACAGCGTGAACGTCAAGATGGGGGATCTGCCCTACCTGCTGTTCTACCTCTCCGGCGGTGGGCTGGCGGCCCTCGGTTTTGGTCTGACGAACGACGCGCCGATGCTGGGCGCTTCTGGGTCGATTGCCGCGGTCACGACGGCGTACCTGGCCCTCTTTCCCCGCAGCCACGTCACGGTACTGTTCTGGTTCTGGTTCATCCGGTTCTTCGAAGTCCAGGCCACGATCATAATCGGGCTGAAGATCATTCTGTGGGACAGCATCATCGCTCCGAGCCTCAGCGGCCCGGACAACGTGGCCCATGGCGCGCACCTGGTGGGGTATCTGGTGGGATTTGTGGGCGCCATGATCCTGCTGTTGATCCGAGCGGTTCCGCGCGATCAGTACGACATGCTGGCACTGTGGAAGCGCTGGAACCAGCGGCGGGCCTTCGTCGCAATGATGTCCGATCCGGCGGCTCGCGCCCGGGCGGAATTGGGCCGCGTGGCGCGGGTGGACAACCGTTCGGCCGCCGAGGTGGCGGCGGACGAGGCGCGGATGGACGAAATCACGGACCTGCGGACACGCATCGGCGACTGCATTGCGGCCGGCGACACGGGCTCGGCGGCGTCACTGTACGAACAGTTGATGACGATCGACCCCGGACAGTGTCTGCCCCAGCGATTGCAGCTTGCGATCGCCCGCGAATTCTACGCGACGGGGCGCTTCGCCCAGGCGGCGGCCGCGTTTGACCAGTACCTCAGGCGATATCCCGACCAGGCGGAGGACACGGAAGTCCGCCTGCTGCTCGGCATCATCCTCGCGCGGGACCTGCGGCAGTACGAAACGGCGGAGCCCTACCTTGCCCAGGCCGCCGAACAGGCGGGAACACCTTCGCGACGCGGCCTGGCCGAGCAGTGGCTCCGGGACGTACGGGCCGCCCTGGGCCGACCGACCACCGGATGACGTTCCGGCACGCCCCCCGGACCGGGCACGATGCGCCGCCCCGTCCGGAGTGGACACACGTTAGCGGACCTGCGCCCGCGCCCGCCCCCGCGAGCCGCGGGCCGACTTAAGCCCGTGCGCCGGGAGAACCGATCTATACAGAGATCAGGAAGGACGTATGCCACAGGAAATTGCGTATATCAACGGTCGGTTCTGTCCCCCGCGTGAAGCAATGGTTTCCATCGAGGATCGCGGGTTCCATTTCTCGGACGGCATCTACGAGGTGGTTGCCGCCCACCATGGCCGGCCGTTCCGCCTGCCGCAGCACATGGCCCGGTTGCGCCAGAGCGTCGGCGGTCTGGACCTGCCGTTCGATCCGGATGCCTACGGGCTGGAGACGGTCATTCACGAAGGGCTGACCCGCAGCGGATTCGAACACACCTTGGTGTATATCCAGATCACGCGGGGGGTTTATCCGCGGCAGCATATCTGCCAGGTGGCGCTAGAGCCGACGGTGGTGCTGACGTTCAAGCCGCTGCCGCCGGTGCCGACGGAGCGGATTGAAAAGGGCGTCAGCGTGAAGACGGCCGAGGACATCCGCTGGGGCCGATGCTGCATCAAGGCCATCTCGCTGCTGCCCAACGTACTGCTCAAAAACCAGGCGGTGCGGGAGGGCTTCTTCGACGCTCTTCTCGTCACCTCCTCCGGCGAGGTGCGGGAAAGCTGCTCCTCCAACGTGTTTCTGGTGAAGGATGGCGTGCTCCGCACGCCCCCGGCGGACGAGCACATTCTGCACGGTGTCACCCGGGGCTTCATCCTGGAGTGCGCGTCGGAACTCGGTCTGCCCGCCCGCGAAACGCGGATCATGGAGGCCGAGCTGTATTCCGCTGACGAGGTCTTCTTCACCGCCACGACGTACAACGTGATGCCCATCACCCGCATCAATACCCGCCCGATCGCCGGCGGATGCCCCGGCCCGATCACCCGCCGGCTCTACGACTATGCACTGCGCATCATCGACGAGCAGAGCCGCGTGGCCGCCGTCGCCTGATCCCCCGCGCCCGCCTCCCGCGGATTAGGCGGGAGCCGGCCCTGACGGGGACCCCGACCGGCTCGGCCCGCCGCCGCTTTCCCGCCGGGCGGCGTGGCATCCGGGGTTCTGCCGCGGCCATTGGCGACCCGCCGGGGAGGGGGAAAAAAACACCGCCCCCAGCCCGGTGCCCGGCATTGACTTTATCCAGATACAGTGTACTCTATACCGGAATAAGGCATGGCGACCGGAGGGCCCCCGAGATGGCAGACGGCCGGGACGGATGGTGTGATCCGCAGACACAGGCGCTGTTTCGCGCGATTCTGAAGCTGCGCAGCGTGAAGGAGGCTGCGCGGTTCTTCCGCGACCTCATGACGACCCACGAGCTGCAGGAAATGCGCAACCGCTGGCTGGCCGTCCGGCGGCTGAGCGAGGGCGTCTCATACAAGGAAATTGAGAAGGAGACCGGCATGAGTTCGCGGACACTGGCCCGTATCGCCCGCTGGATGCAGGAGGGCGAGGGGGGATACCCGATGATGCTGCGGCGGATGAGCCGTCCGAAGCGCCGGTCCCGCAAAGGCGGCCGAGCGCGTCGGGATGGGGCCGGGTCATGAGCCGGACGAATTCCCAACTTCGGCTGGTGCTGCCCAAAGGCCGGCTCCAGAGTGCGGCCATCGAGCTGATGAACGGCATCGGCTGGTCCGTTTATGAAAACGGCGGTTATCGCCCCGCCTGCGCGGACAAGCGGGTTGCAATCAAGCTGCTCAAGGCCGCCAACATTCCCGACCTGATCGAGCTGGGAGCGCACGACGTCGGTTTCACCGGGCAGGACTGGGTGTATGAAACCGGGGCAGACGTGGTGGAACTGCTGGACACCGGGTTGGGCCGTGTGGACATCGTGGCCGCGGCGTCGGCCGGGTCTGATCCGTTCCGCCAGGTGCGCGGGCGGCCGATCATCGTGGCCTCGGAATACTCGCGGATGGTCGAGTTGTTCATGAAGGATCGCGGCGTCGCCTACCGGTATCTGAGAACCTACGGAGCGACGGAGGTCTTCCCGCCGGAAGACGCGGACCTGATCGTGGACAACTGCCAGACCGGCGGCACGTTGCGGACCCACGGGCTGGAAATCGTGGGGAAAATCTACGAGTCGTCGCTCCGTGCATATGCCAACCGCGGCGCATGGAATGATCCGGTTCGCAGATCGATCATGGACGAGATGTGCCTGTTGTTACGGGGAGTGCTGGAGGCTCGCAAGCGCGTGCTGTTGGACCTGAATGTCCCGACCGATAAGCTGGAGGCGGTCGTGGCCGTGCTGCCGGCGATGAAATCGCCGACCATCCAGCCGTTGTATGGGGGCCTGGGGTACGCGGTTCGGACGGCGGTGCCGGTGGACGAAGTGAAGAATGTGATTCTGAAGGTGGTGGCGGCCGGTGCGACCGACATCCTCCAGACGAAGGTGGATAAGGTGATTGCGTGACCGCGGCGGGCACCGGGATCCCGGCGAACGGAGCCGGGGCGGGCGCCGTCCGCGAAGGAATCGAAAACCATGAAGATACGCAGACTGTGGGAACTGTCGGCGGACGAACGGCGAGCGTTGCTGGTACGGGCTCAGCCGGACCTGACGCAGGCGATGAAGGCGGCGGAGTTCATCGTGCAGCGGGTGCGGGCGGATGGAGACTCGGCGTTGCTTCGCTGGACGGCGGAGTTTGACGGCGTGGAACTGACGGCCGAGCAGTTGCGGGTGGCGCCGGAAGAGTTCGATCGAGCGGTTGACGCCATCGCTCCGGAGCTGCGCCGCACCATCGACCTGGCCATCGAGAACATACGCCGGTTTCATGAGGCGACCATGCCGCCGCGGATTCGCACGGTGGAGATGGGCGACGGGCTGGTGTGTACGGAGCGGTTCACACCGATCGACTCGGTCTGCCTGTACGTGCCGCGCGGACGGGGTTCGTTTTCCTCGGTGCTCTGCATGTTGGGCGTGCCGGCCAGGCTGGCGGGCGTGCCCCGGATCATCGTCTGCACGCCGCCGGGGCCCGGAGGCGAAGCCGACAGCGCTACGCTGTACGCCGCCCGCGTCATCGGCATTGACGAGGTCTATCGGGCGGGAGGAGCCCAGGCGGTCGCGGCCGTGGCATACGGCACGCAGACCATACCGGCGTGCGCCAAGATCGTGGGCCCGGCCAACGTCTACGCCACCGCGGCCAAGCGACTGCTGGCCGACGAGATTGACCCCGGTCCGGGCGCGGGCCCCAGCGAGTCGATCATCTTGTGCGACGAGTCGGCCAACCCGCACAACGTGGCCTTGAATCTCCTGGTGGAGGCGGAACACGGAGAGAACTCGTGCGCGCTGCTCGTGACGCATCACGAACCGCTCGTACGTTCCGTGGCCCAGATCGTGGAGCGGGAACTGGGTCAGCTTTCGCCGCTGCGGGCGGACTACGCGCGGCGCGTGCTCGACACGTACGGTGGCGCGGTGCTGACCCGCAGCCTGGATGAATCCATCGCGTTCGCGAACGAGTTTGCGGTGGAGCACCTGGCGATCATGACGCGAGATCCGCAGACCACCTGCGATCGCATCACCAATGCCGGCGAGATTCTGATGGGTGCGTTTCCGATCATCTCGCTGACGAATTACGTGGTGGGCGTGAACGCCATTCTGCCGACCAGCCGCTACGCCCGCACCGAGTCGCCGGTATCCGTGCGCGATTTCCTGAAAGCCACGTCGATCGTGGACGTGCGCGAATCGGCGTACCGGCGGCTGGCGGATGCGGTCGTCGCGTTCGGCGACAACGAGGGATTCTGCGCGCATCAGCGCGCGGCGCAGCAGTGGCAGTGTTCATGACGACGGCCGGCCGGCCCGCGAGGGAACCATCGCAATGAGCGTCAACGAACCGTTTCCACCGTTCCGTGTGAGCCGGCACACCGCCGAGACCCGGCTGACCATCAGCGTAAAGCCGGGCTGGTCCGGTCCGGCCCTGCCGACCGTTCCCAATCGCCTCCTCGCCCACTTTCTGGATCACTGGTCCAAAGGCGCCGGCGTGTCCCTGACCCTGGAGGAAAGCGACTGGTCCGGCTCCTGGCAATTCGATCACGTTTGGTGCGAGGACCTCGGCCAGCTCGTCGGACGGGCGGTGGCGGCCATCCACGATCATCGACGCCAGACCGCGGGGCTCACGGGCCGCTGCAGCCGGCGAAGCGTCATGGATGACGCAGAGTCCGTGGTCAGCATCTCGTTCGAGGGTCGCGGCGCCGTACGCTGGACGGTGCCGCCGTCGGTGGACATCGACGGCTGGGTGGACGCGTGGTACGAACCGGGCTCGTCGCAGGCTTCCGCCGCATATGGCACGAATCTGCGGCAGTTCGTTGATGGATTCGCCTTCGGCACCGCAGCAACCGTGTCTGTCGAGGTGCTCCACGCGGGCAACCTGCACCACCTGTACGAAACGGTGTTTCGCAACCTGGGGGATTGCGTGGGGGCGGCGCTGGGCACGGCTGAGGTGCGACCGGGCCAGACCAGCGGGCTGGCGGCCGTTCCGCGATACGTCGTGGAGGGCCTCTGATGGCCTTGCGCGTCGTGCTCGATGCGGACGGCGTGTTCCTGTGCGAACGGCCATACTGGCGTACGGCGCTGGCGGCGGCCGTGGCGGTGCTCGAACTGGACGGATTGCCGCGCGAGACGTTTCGAGCACTGGACCGGGAGCTGTTTGACGTGCGCTCCGCGCAGCAGTGCGTCAAGGCCGTCGGCATCAACTCGAACTGGTACCTGGCGGGGGCCCTGGTGGGCTGCGCGCGCCAGGCCGCTGTCCGGAGGGATCTTGCGCGAGCGTTGTCGCAAGATGACGTGACAGCCGCCGCGGATCGCTGGTCGGAGGCGCTGGCGGAGTATGCCGAATCGCTCGGGCATCGGAGCGACAGCAGCGGCTCGCCGGCGGACTGGCTGGACCGGCAGCCGTGGTTTGAGCCGATCATTCCGCGGTTTCAGAGCATCTTTCACGAGCGAGACCGCCGATTCGACATCAGGCCCCGCCACCAGGTTCTCGGCGAGGCGCAGGCCAAGCGGACGACGTTCCATCGGCTCTGCCAGAGCGGATGCCTCATCTGTATCTGTACCGGCCGGGGGAAAGATGAGGTTCTCGAACCGATCCGGCAGTTCGAGCTGATACGCGAAGGCCAGATACACACGCTCGTGACGCATGACGACGTGGAGGCCGCGGAGCGGGCGACCGGACAGACCGCCCTGTCCAAACCGCACTGGTTTCCGCTGGCGGCGGCGGTGGTCGGATTCGACACCGCCGTCGAAGCCCTGAAAAACAGCAACACGCTGCGCGCCCCGGCCGGCGAGCGAGCGGTCTTCGTCGGCGACGGAATGGCGGATTTCCGGTCGACCGCGAATGCCCGGGCCCGCGGTCTTGACGTGGATTTCGTGCTGGTGACCTCCGCCGCCCTGGCGGAGGATCGCGTGGACGAGATCCGCGCCGCCGAGTTCACGATCGGGGTTATTCCGCAGTTCGAGGCACTGTCGGACTTGTTGGCCAGGACGATCGGGCGGCCATAAGGTTTCGTTCAGAAAAAAGCTGCCCGGCGGGGCGGATCCCGCCGCGGAATCTCATGCAATGCTGACCCGCCGCATCATCCCATGCCTGGATATCAAAGACGGCCGCGTCGTCAAAGGCGTGCAGTTTCAGAATCTGCGTCCCCAGGGTGACCCGCTGGATCTGGCCCGCCGGCATGTGGACGGCGGGGCAGACGAGTTGTGCCTGCTGGATGTGACCGCGTCCGTCGAGGCCCGGCCCCTTCTGATCGACCTCATCCGACGGCTGTCGGACGTGGTGCCGGTACCCTTCATCGTCGGGGGCGGCATCCGATCCGTGACTGACGCGCGAGACATCGTTCGGGCCGGGGCGGACAGAATCAGCGTGAACACGGCGGCCGTCCAACGGCCGGAGCTGCTTCGAGAGCTGTCGCGGGAGTTCGGGGCGCGGTGCGTCGTGCTGTCGATTGATGCGTGCAGCCACGGAGAAACGTGGCATGTCACGACGCACGGCGGTCGCAAGCGGACGGATTGGACGGCTCTGGACTGGGCGCGGCAGGCGGTTGATTTGGGCGCGGGAGAGATCCTTCTGAACGTTATCGACACAGACGGACAGAGACAGGGGTTCTCCATCGAAATCACGGACGCGGTATCCCGGGCTGTGCGCGTGCCGGTCATCGCGTCCGGCGGGGCCGGCAACGCGGAGGATTTCGTGGAGCTGTTCCGCAAGACCCGCTGTTCGGCGGCACTGGCCGCCTCGGTTTTCCATGATGGCTCGTGGACCGCGAATCGACTCAAGGAAGTGCTGCGAGGCCACGGGATCGAAGTGAGATTGGGATGATCATTCCGAGTATCGACATTTCCCGCGGGCAGGCGGTGCAACTCCGACAGGGACGCGATCACCTGCTCACGTCGCCCCGCGAACCGGCGGACCTGGCGGCGGAGTTCGCCCGCTATGGTCCGGTTGCCGTGGTGGATCTCGACGCGGCCCGTGGCCAGGGCGACAACCGCGACCTGGTGGCCGCCTGCTGTCAGGTCGCCCCGTGCCGGGTCGGCGGCGGCATTCGAACGGCCGAGCAGGTCCGCGACTGGATTCGAGCCGGTGCCCGGCAGGTGGTGCTCGGTACGGCAGCGAAGCCGGAGTTTTTGAGGCAGTTTCCGCCGCAATGGCTCATCGTGGCGGTCGACGCGCGCGGGCAGGAAGTCGTCGATCATGGCTGGACGCAGAACACGGGACAATCCGTGCTGGACGTCGTGCGCGAGACGTCGCCGTTCTGCGGTGGTTTTCTGTTTACCCAAGTCCACGCCGAGGGATGCCTGGCCGGCCCGGATCTGGAGACAGCCCGCCGCCTGCAAGAGGCGACGGACCGCCCGATCACCGTGGCCGGCGGCATTCGTGACGCAGAGGACATCCGGGCGCTGGAAGAGCTGGGGATGAACTCGCAGATCGGCCGAGCGATTTATGAGGGCACGCTGGATCTGGCCGATGCCTTCGCGGCCCAGGTACGCTTTGACACGGACGGATTGGCGCCGACGATCGTACAGAATGCGGACACACGCGACGTGCTGATGCTGGCGTTCAGCAACGCCCAATCGCTTCGGGCGGCCTTGCGCGAAGGACGAGGCTGGTATTACTCACGCTCGCGTCGACAGCTTTGGCGAAAGGGCGACACCTCCGGCCACACACAGAAGCTGTTGCAGGCCCGGTGGGATTGCGATCGCGACGCGTTGCTGTTTGTTGTCGAGCAGACCGGACCGGCCTGTCATACGAATGCGGAGACATGTTTTGGGCCGGCCGGGTGCGATGTGCTGCGATCGCTGGCCGGCACGCTGGAGAGTCGGCGAGCGGAGGTGGTCGGCGCACCACCGCGGACGTACACGCAGAAGCTGCTGGCCGACCCGGACCAACTGGCCGGCAAGCTGCGGGAGGAGATCGAGGAGGTGATCGCAGCGCCCACCCGCGAGAATCTCGTCTGGGAATGCGGCGATGTGCTGTATCATCTGCTGGTGAAGATGACGGCCGCCGGCGTCTCGATGGACGAGGTGCTGCACGAGCTTCGCAGCCGCTTCCGGCCGTAATCTTCGCCGCCCGAGAGGGTTGCAGACTGTCGCCGGCCCCCTTGCAACAACCGCCGACTGCTGTAGAATCCGCAGTCTGCGGTTGGGGTCTGCGGGCCGGCCCGCTGGCTTACCGCCCCCTCCGCGACAACACCCACGGGGCCGTAGCGCAGTTGGGAGAGCGCGTGCATGGCATGCAAGAGGTCGTGAGTTCGACTCTCATCGGCTCCAGTTCCGTAAGGCCGTAACGTTACGAAGGTTATGAAAGCTCTCGACGAGAATCCCTGAGACGGCAAATGGCGAAAAGCGCGGA
>JBPOIK010000205.1:0-24166 GCA_052034525.1 Planctomycetota bacterium | reverse complement strand
CGTTGGCCGGATTGGCCACGGTGCCGCCGAACGACCCGCTGTGCAGATCCTCCTTCGGGCCGGTCAGCACGATCTCCTTGTAGACCAGCCCCTTCGTGCCGTACGTGATGGCCGGCCGGACCTCGTCGAACTTGGCGGTATCGGAAATGGCGACGTAGTCGCAGCTCAGTCGCTCCCGCTGCTGCTGGATGAAGGGAAGCAGGTTCGGCGACCCGACCTCCTCTTCCCCTTCAATGAGGTATTTCACCCGAACAGGCAGGCGGCCTTCTGTTTTCATCCACGCTTCCGCCGCCAGCAGATGCGTCAGAAGCTGGCCCTTGTCATCGGCCGAGCCGCGGGCATAGAGCCGTCCATCCCGGATGTCGGGGGCGAACGGCGGCGATTGCCACGAAGACAGATCGCCCGTCGGCTGCACGTCGTAGTGTCCGTAGACCAGAATCACCGGCGCTGCGGCGTCGGCGGCACCGCTGTCGCCCACGACGCACGGCCAGCCGCCGGTCTCCATGACCCGGGCCTCGATATCACAGTCGTTCAGCAGGTCGCACACCCACTGAGCACCACGCCGCATAGCGCGGTCCCCGTCGGAGTCGGTGGAAATGCACTCGATTCGCAGGAAATCCGCAAGGCGCTCGACATACTTCTGCCGGTGCATTTCGATGTAATCAAGCACATGATTCATGCGTGTTTCTCCCCGCCTGTGCCACCCGGATGAACGGACTCCGGCACATCGTTCCGATTTACTCGCGTCCGTCATCCTACGCCCTGCCCCGCATCGCGTCCAATGAGACGCTTGGTCGACCCGCTTCCGTCATGGAGATCGCCGTCGTACACTGCACGGCATGGGTACGCCCAAACCGCCGCCACAGGCGAAGCTTTTCGTGGGGATGCTCACCGGTGAGGCGATCTGGTTTGACGCCGCGCAGGAAGCGCTTGTCGCCGCATACGGCCCCGTCGAGCAGGCCACCGCAATCTGGCCCTTTACGGCCAGCAACTACTACCGGGCCGAACTGGGCGACCACGTCTTGCGCCGGTTCCTGTTTTTCGAAACCCTGATCGCCGTGCCTGAGCTGCCTGCCATCAAGCGACACACGAACGAAATCGAGGCGGCCCTCTGCGTCCGGGCCGGGCGTTCCACCGATTGCCGTCCCATCAACCTGGATCCAGGGTACCTCACCCTGAGCAAAGTGGTGCTGGCCACAACAAAGGACTATTCCCACCGCCTGTATCTCGATCAGGGCATTTTCGGCGAGGTGACTCTGCGATTTCAGGCGGGTCGCTGGCAGCCCTGGCCCTGGACCTACGCGGATTATGCCGCAGACACGTACCATGCGGCGTTCCTGGAGGCCCGGAACCGGCTGAAGGCAGGCGGAAGCTCCGGCTAGCGGTTCCCGGCACGGCTCGGGGTTCGGCAAGTGTTTTTCGTGGTGAGTACGGATTACGACGATATAATGATTACTGCGGCAGCGGGGGCTGTCCCTCCGGGGGAGGGGTGGCCTTTCCGGGAGATGGGGAAGACCCGCACGCTCGGCCGTACGGCATCGTCGAGCACGCCAGGTACCGGGCCGCTGCCGCGGTGCGAAGCGCGATTCCCTGGCGGTATCCTCGATGCCGGCCGATTGTGCTCACAGAGAGCAGCAGCGCGGAGTTCTCGCTTGGTCCGCCTGAGCATGCTCTCTGTTCCTTTCGATCCACGGCCGGATCCTGGCGCGGCCCCGGGGCGGAAACGACAAGCCTGCCGGGCCGACCCGACACACCGGCTCCCCAGATGGAATCTGTTAGCGCATTGGCGGCATCCGGGACCGCTTGACGCCGCCCCAATCGACCGGTACGGTCGCGCGTGGTAGACAGGTAGGATGGGCCGTTTCCCCACGCCTGCTCCGGAAAACCGGGTCCGATGGACACAGAAAGGAATTTCGCGATGGTCGATCTTTCAACGCGATACATGGGAATCCCGCTGAAGAACCCGCTGGTGCCGGGGTCGAGCCCGTTGTCGGCGGACATCAGCCTGGTTCGCAAGATGGAGGACTGCGGTGCCGCCGCCGTGGTGCTTCACTCCCTCTTCGAGGAACAGATCGCCCTTGAGGCGGCCGAGCTCAACCACTTCCTGACCCAGGGCACCGAAAGTTTCGCAGAGGCCCTGAGCTACTTCCCCGAGGCCGGCGACTATCGACTCGGACCGGAGGAGTACCTGGAACACATCCGCAAGACCAAGGAGGCGGTGGGCATCCCGGTGATCGCCAGCCTTAACGGCGTCAGCGCGGGCGGGTGGATCGACTACGCCCAGAAGATGGTCCAGGCCGGCGCCGACGCGCTGGAGCTGAACGTGTACTACGTACCGACCGACCCCGCGATGTCCGGGCAGGACGTGGAGAACCGCTATCTCTCCGTGCTCAAGGCGGTCAAAAGCCACGTGCAGGTTCCGGTCGCAATGAAGCTGAGCCCGTTCTTCAGCTCTATGGCACATTTCGCTCGCCGGCTCAACGAGGCCGGAGCGGACGGCCTGGTGCTGTTCAACCGGTTCTATCAGCCGGACATCGACCTGGAGACCCGAACCGTCGGCCCCAACCTGATCCTAAGCAGCTCGCACGAAATGCGGCTGCCCCTGCGATGGATCGCCATCCTGCACGGCAGGATCAAGGCGGGCCTGGCCGCCAGTACCGGCGTGGCGACCGGCGCCGACGTGCTCAAGATGATCATGGCCGGCGCCGACGTCGCCCAGATCGTCTCCGGCCTGCTCCGCAACGGTGTGGAAGAACTGAACACCATCCGTTGTGAGATGACCGAGTGGATGGAGGACCACGAATACGAGTCCATCCAGCAGATGAAAGGCAGCATGAGCCAGAAGTCCGTGGGAGAGCCCGCGGCCTTTGAGCGGGCCAACTACATGAAGACGCTCAACAGCTACGCGTAACGCCGACGATGCATCCACCGACCGGGCGGAGCGGGCGATTCACCCCTCTGCCCGGTCGCTCATTGGGGCGGGGCGCGGCGCCGGCCCGTTCGATGAAGGGCCGGCGAAAAACAGACGAAACGGTTTGTTGGCCCAACTGATAGGCGAGACGAAAGACGGCATCACGTCCAGCCACCGTCCGTCCGCCGGCTCGGGCAGTCGGGGGCCGAACCAGCTTGGACCATCATACGCGGTCACAAGCACCGGCGTGGGATCCGCCTGCCAGGCATTCACAGAAGGATACAGCCGGACCCTCCGACCGGCGAAGTCCAGCGGCGGACAGGCATACGGGGCCGGCTCCGCCAGGACGCCGATTTCGCTGCCGGCATCCGCCAGGCAGAGGGCCGCCCGTGTGCGCGTGCTCGACGCGGTGGTGCCGGTATCGGCAACGAAATTCGCCAGATAACCCCAGCCGCCGTAGGCAACCCAACCAACGACCACCAGAGCCAACAACCGGCGGAAGAACTCGAACCCGCGTTGCCGGCCCGGGCAAACGGCCGCCGGCGATTCCGGCGCCCTGCCGGTTGAACCCCCGCCGCCCACAAGAAGGCACGCCGTCGCGATGGCCAAGGCCGCGTTCACGAACACGCCGAACCGACCGTACTCCCCGGGCTTGCCCGCGCCGAGCAGCACGAACTGAAAGCCAATCAGCCCGGCCGGCACGAGTAGAGGCAGCGCGTCACGACGACGGCACAGCAAAGCCGCCATCGCCGCCACGACGCCCAGTACCAGCACCGGCCAGGAGGCGCCTTCCGCGGTCAGTTCGAGCACCCGAAGGAACCCTTCGCCCAGACGGGAGACTTCGTACATGGCCAACGAGTTGCCGAAATTGCTTCGTAACACCTCCCGGTTGACAAACAGATTGATGAGGATGTACGGGTTGGTCAGCAGGTACAGCGCCGCCCCGAGGCCGACGCCGGCCGCCGTCCGCCCGATGGCCGACCTCGCCGATCGGCGATCGCCGCCCGTACCGCTCCAGCGCAGCCATTCTGCCAACGGAATCAGGACGAAAATCGGCAGGGACGAGAGCACCATACCGAACGCCGCTCCGCAGGCCGCGGACATCCAGACCCAGTCGGCGCGACGCCCGGAAGCCACATAGCGCATGGCCAGCCAGACCGCCACCAGCATCAGCGCCGCGCCCGGCAGGTGCGGCTTGCCTTCATGCGACATGCAGACGACGACCGGCGACAGCGTAACCAGCAGCGCGGCCAGCGCCGCGGCATTCCACCCGGCCAGCCGCCGCGCGATGAGCCAGACCGCCGCCACGCCGACGGCTCCCCACATCGCCGCGTACGCTCGGGACGCGACATAGAAGCGGCCGAACGCCTCCGGATGGTCGAGGTGCCACGGCACGTCGCTGCGCACGTCCAGCAGCCCGACCGCGCCGGAGAGTCTCAGCAGCACGCCGACCGGGTAGAGGAACAGGCCACCGTACTGGTAGAGCTTCGGGTCCAGATTCCCCCTCCCCGGCTGCATCGAGGCCAGGGCCCGCATGGTGATCATCTCGTCCGGCTGATTCGTGTAGAGGCGATAGCGAATGAGGATGGCCGCCACGTCGGCCTCGGTGGCCGTCAGGTCGATGGGCCCGCCGGTGTGCCTCAGCGGATCGGCGTCCACGTCCGCCCCGCGGGTGGGCGTGGACCAGGCTCCGCCGCCGACCAGATCGTAGATGCGCTGCCCACGCGGCGCCGATCCGCCGGGAAAAAGAAACCGGTCCTCCTCGTGGGAGCGCAATCCCCACGTCTGGCCGGTGAGACTCATGCCGATGTAGAGAACCAGCACCGCACCCAGAGCGCGCCATCGCAGGGTGATATGCGGCGATCGTGATGAGAGGGTCGAAGCGTCGCTCATGGCACTATTGCCTCATACCGGCCGCCTCCGCTAGAAGGCCGGCCCCAGATTCAGCAGTACGTCTGCAATGGCCAGGCTGCCCAGCAGCACACTCACCAGCCCGTTGATCGTGAAGAACGCCAGGTTTACGCGGGAATAGTCGCCCGGATGCACCAGAGCGTTCTCAATGACAAGCAGCAGCGCAACCGCGCCCACTCCCGCCAGATAGAGCCAGCCCAGCCCCGCCAGCCAGCCCAGCAGCAGCAGCAGAATCACGACGCCCGCGTGAGACGCCCGGGCGATCCAGAGAGCCGGACGGGGGCCCAGTCGGGCCGGCAGGCTGAACAACCCCTGCGCCCGGTCCACCTGGATGTCCTGGCACGCGTAGATGATGTCGAATCCGCCGATCCACAGCGTCACGACGCCGAACAGGACCACGGACTCCGCTCCGAACGTGGGCGGATGGATCGCCAGCCATACGGCCGGCGGAGCCAGGCCGATGACGCCGCCCAGGACAAAATGGGACCACTGCGTGAACCGCTTGGTAAACGAATAGCCGCACAGACACACCAGGGCCGGCCCGCCCAGATACATCGGCCAGGGATTGCCGAACCACCGAAAGAACAGTACGCAGGCGACGGCAAATGCGATCCCCGCCCCAACGAGGAAGACCCAGGCGGCCCTCCGGGAGATCCGCCCGGTCGGCAGCTCGCGATCGGCCGTCCGCGGGTTGCGGGCGTCGATCCGGGCGTCGACGATCCGGTTGAACGTCATGGCCACGCTGCGGGCCGCCACCATGCACACCACGATCAGCAGGAGCTGCCCCTCCGCGGGCCGGCCGGTTCCCTCGATGTGCCTGCCCGCCAGAAATGCCGCCGTCAGCGCGAAAGGAAGGGCGAATACCGAATGCGAGAACCGGATCATCCGGGCCCACGTCCGCACCGTGCGAAGGGCGGACCTCATGCCGGATTCCCCTCGGCGAGTCGATCCGCCCAGCGCGTATGCAGGCTGTGCGGCACGGACACGAGGTCCAGCACCCGCCCGACCACGAAATCGACCAGGTCTTCCACCCGCCCCGGGCGCATGTAGAAGCCCGGCGAGGCCGGACAGATCACGGCGCCCGCACGGCTGAGTTTCAGCGCGTTCGCCAGATCGACGGCACTCCAGGGCATTTCCCGCGGGACGAGAACGAGTCGCCGGCGTTCCTTCAGCGAGACCGCGGCGGCCCGCGTCAGCAGGTTGTCGCTCAACCCGGATGCAATTGCTCCCAGCGTGCGCATGCTCGCCGGACAGACGACCATGCCGCGGGTCAGAAACGATCCGCTGGCAATCGGCGCGGCCAGATCCTCGTGGGAATGAAGAGTCACGCGGTCGGCCGCGCCGCCCAGAAAGCTCTCCAGCGAGAAACACGGCAGCGCCAACTCGTCGGCCGCCACCTGCCGGCCGAACGGCGAGACGACCAGATGCACGTGCGTGCCGGCGTCCGACAGACACTGCACCAGCCGCCGGGCGTACGCCGAACCGCTGGCGCCGCTCACGCCCACGACGATGTCTCGAACCGGCGAAGACCTGGTCACTGGCCGCCCTCGATGCCCGTCATCCGGGCAGCCGGCGGATCCGCTCCGCCGCCTTGCGCGCCCAGATGGATTCGCCGAAGTCCGTCACGATGCGTTGGAAAGCGCTTCTCGCTTCCGTCATGCGTTCCGCCTCCTGGCAGGCCTCCCCGAGCCGGAACAGCGCCTCCGGCAGCGCGTCGTGCGCCTGCGGGGAGTCCACGCAGGCCTGCAACTGCTCGATGCGCAACTCCACGTCCGACTGGGATTTGGCGATTTCCAGCTCCAGGTTGTCCTCCAGTTGGGCGTGGGGATACCGCTTTTTCAAGGCGCGGAGGCTCTCCGCATATCCGGCCTTGCGGGGGTCCAGTTGGAGAAAGCCGAAGGACAGGTCGCCGGGCTCGTGCCCAGACGAGCCGCAGAGCGGCGCCATTCCGTACAGCGGATCGCCCGCCGGCGGCGGCGCGTTGGACCGCAGCAGATCCTGTAAACGCAGCGCATCAAACACGGCGGCCTCCAGGGGAACACGCAGCGCGCGGGTCGCAGTTCGCTTGGAAAGCATATCGCGGATCGTATCCGGCGCCTGCACGGGCTGGGTCGTCAGGGGCTCCAGCCGTTCGGCCAGCGCCAGCAGTTCGCTCAGCCGGTCCAGGGCGGCCGACACGTTGCATTCCCGGGCATCGAGCTGTGCCAGTCGCAGCAAAGCCATCACGGACAGGGGAGTCGGGTTCTCCCGCTCCAGCTGATAGAGCTTCTCCCACGTGTGTCTCGACGAGGCGTCGGGAAACGTGTCATAGAACCGCAGGACGCGGCGTTCGCGAAAAGCCGCGAGGTCGACACGGATGTCGGTCGCAATCGCCTTGATATACAGCGCGTTCGGCGCGTACCGGCTTTCGGGATAGTGGTACAGGAAACGGTCGCACGCCCCGATCGCGGCGTGGCGATACAACGCAAACGTGCTCTGGCGGTCCTGCGCGTCCTCCAGCTCCAGTTGCCAGGCCAGGTCTTCCCGGGCTTCCAGCGCCTTCTTTGGCGGAACGGGATCCTGGTGAGCCGCCCTTCGCCTCGCGATGGCCGCCTCAAACTCCTTCGTTACGTCCTGGTCCGCGAAATACGAGGAGTTGAGCCCGTACTGATGCTCCAGCAGCCGGTATTGCAGTTCGTCCCGACCCACGTGGAACTCGAACAGCAGCACGGGCAGCGCAAACATGGCCGCCATGAGCGGCGCAATCGCGCCCGGCCGATAGTTCACCGCACGGGCAATCGCCAGCACCACGCCGCACACCACGCACGACGCGATGATCGCCAGCACCCACGGCACGAAAAACATGATGCGGTCCGACGGGCTGGCCAGCTCCTGCACCGCGACCGGCGACTGCCGCGACGCGGAAAAGAAGTAAATCACCACCAGCACCAGGCCCAGCATGGCCGAGGCGTATCGAAACGAGAAACGGAACGGCCGGACCGACGCCAGCAGGCACGAGCCGGCCACCGTCAGCGCCAGCCACGGCATCATGGCGATGAAGGCAATGACCAGCAGAAACGGAATGCTGCAGGCGAAGCGGTAGAGAATGGCCACCAGGATCGGAATGGACACCAGGGCCGCCAGCAGCAGCCCCAGCACCACCATCTGCAACGGAACGTCGTAGATGCTGATGGGAAACAGCAGCAGGTCGCTCAGGCTGACCCGGTCGTCCCCCGCCGGCTGAAACGTCCGCCAGAACTCGGCCCAGTAGTGGGCCATGCGCGGCGCAAAGAGCATCCCGCTTCGCAGCCAGTACGCAAACACCCCCAGCCCGCCGAACAACACGACGTTTACGATCAGCAGAACGATGGCCCGCACCCGGTACTTGGACCCGGGGCGTGACCAGACGTCCCAGATCGTCGGGGCCTCCGTCTCCGCCGCCGCGTCAGCCGGCTGGACCGCGGCGGGGGAAGGGGCCGTTGTCTGCCGGGAGCGTCTGTTTCGCGATCGTTCAGCCATGGTCCTCCCTGACCGCAACGTACACGGTTACAATGCCCGCTGTCAGGGACCGGCACCGCACCCGGGAGAAGCCCGCGCCGTGCAGGCGCCGAGTCAGTTCCGTTGCGTCCACAAAGGATACCACCGATTCGGGAAGATAGCGATAGGCGCCGCCCCGGTCCCCGCTGAGCCATGCCGCGCCCACCGGCATGATCCGCCGGGCGTAAAACTCGTACAGGCCGCGAATCCACGGGTGTCCCGGACGCGTGAACTCCAGGATCACCGTGCGTCCCCCGTGCGACAGAACGCGGTGAAACTCGCGCAACCCGTCATCCAGCGTCTGGAAGTTTCGCACACCGAACGCGCAACCGACCACCGTAAACGAGCCGTCGGCAAACGGCAGGCGCAGAGCGTCGGCTTCGCACCAGCGGGCGTCCGCCGGACCACGAGCCACCGCCCGTTCCAGCATGGGCCGGGCGAAGTCGCACCCGACAAGCGTCCGAGGCCTGGGCGACGCGGCCGCGAACGCCCGCAGCAAATCGCCCGTTCCGCACGCGACGTCCAGAACCCGGTCGTCCGGCCGCGCGCGTACCTGGCGCACCGCCTCTTCTCGCCAGTATGCGTCCCGACCCGCGCTGAACCAGCGGTTCACCCGCTCGTATGTCGGGGCGATGGCGCTGAACATGCGGCGTACCCGGTCCGCCTTGTCCGGCCGGGTGTGCGGCGAGCGAAGAGCCTCTTGGTCCCAGGACGTCTGATGTGCGTGAGGCTCCATGTGCTCGCCCATCTCGGACCGCGCCGGGCTACGTTTCAATTCGGGCGCCCAGAAGCCGCAGAAACTCCCGCAGTAATGCCGGATGAGCCGGCCACGCCGGAGCGGTCACCAGATTCCCGTCCACGTGGGCGTTGGCGTAGGCCCGGTCGTTTTTGATCCACGTCGCACCTGCCTGCTCCACCTCGGGTCGCACGGTCGGATAGCACGTACACTTGCGTCCCTGCAGCACGCCGGCCGCCGCGAGCAACTGCGGACCGTGGCAGTGCGCGGCGATCGGCTTGCCGGCCTCCGCGAAATGCCGGACCACCCGGATCACGGCCTCGTCCAGCCGCAGGTACTCCGGGGCCCGCCCGCCCGGGATCACCAGCCCCAGATAATGCGCCGGGTCGACCGCGTGGAAATCGGCATTCAGAACGAACTGGTGCCCCGGCTTCTCGGTATACGTCTGGTCGCCCTCGAAATCATGAACGGCGGTCTTGACCGTCTGGCCCGATTTCTTGCCCGGGCAGACGGCATGCACCACGTAGCCCAACATCGTGAGGGCCTGAAAAGGCACCATCGCCTCATAGTCCTCCACAAAATCCCCCACCAACATCAGGATGCGTTTCCCGGGCATGATCGGACCTCCGAAACCGGTGTACACCAGGCGTTACCGTCGTCGATTGTCCCGCAAAGGGCCGCCCTCGTCCACCCGGCGGACTCGTCGGCGAACGGCGCTTGATCTGCTCCGGAATTGCCCGACAATGAACCCGCGTTCGGATGAGATGCAGAACTGTCCGCAGTGTCACGAGGTGCAGAATCATGTCGCTGTCTGCCGTCGCCCGAGGGGTACTGGCCGTCTGCGTTGTTTTGTCCCCGACCGTCCAGGCCGCGCAAGAGCCTCCCCCGCCCGCGCCGGCCGCGCCGGAAAAAACGCTTTATGTGACCGCCACGGCCCATCTGGACACCCAATGGCTCTGGACCATTCAGGATACGATCAACGAGTATGTGCCCAACACCCTGCGGCAGAACTTCGCACTGTTCGAGGCGTACCCGAATTACCGCTTCAGCTTCGAGGGCGCGTACCGATACATGCTGGCCCGGGAATACTATCCGGACGACTACCGGCGTTTGAAGGAGTATGTCGCGCAGGGGCGCTGGAACGTCTGCGGCAGCATGGTGGACGCGTGCGACGTGAACGTCCCCTCGCCCGAGTCGCTCATCCGGCAGATTCTCTACGGAAACGAGTTCTTCCGAACCCAGTTCGGCAAAACAAGCTGCGACGTTTTCCTGCCGGATTGCTTCGGCTTCGGATACGCCCTGCCCTCCATCGCCGCCCATTGCGGTCTGAAGGGATTCTCCACGCAGAAGCTGACCTGGGGCTCGTCGGTCGGCATTCCCTTTGACATCGGAGTATGGGAAGGCGTGGATGGCAATTCAATCGTCGCCGCTCTGAACCCCGGCAACTATGCACGCGGCATCCAGACGGACCTCAGCCGGGACGAATCGTGGCTCAAGACCATCGACCACCAGGGCGAGACCTCCGGCCTCTACGCCGGATACATGTACTTCGGCGTGGGCGACGTGGGCGGCGCGCCGGATGCCGCGTCCGTGGAGCGGCTCGAGAAGGCCATCGCCGACGACGGCCCCATCCGCGTCCGCAGCACCGCGGCCGACCAGCTTTTTCGCGATCTGACTCCCGACCAGATCGTCAGGCTGCCCCGCTACAACGGCGAGTTGCTGATGACCCGGCACGGCACCGGTTGTTACACGTCCCAGGCCGCCATGAAACGATGGAATCGGCAGAACGAGATGCTCGCCGCGGCCGCCGAGCCGGCCGCGGTGGCCGCCGCGTGGCTCCAGGCCGCCCCCTATCCGCGCGAAAAACTCACCCAGGCCTGGATCCGCTTTCTCTGGCACCAGTTTCACGATGACCTGACCGGTACCAGCATCCCCCAGGCCTACACCTATTCCTGGAACGATGAGCTCCTCTCGCTCAACCAGTTCGCGGCCGTCTTGACGGATTCCGTCGGAGCCGTCGCGAGCGGGCTCAACACCCAGGTTGGCGGCATCCCTCTGGTGGTCATGAACCCGCTGTCGATCGAACGGAATGATGTCGTGGAGGCCACAGTTCACTTTCCGGGAGACGCCCCCGCCGGTCTTCAGGTGTACGGACCGGGCGGCGATGAAGTACCCACGCAGGTCGTGTGGACGAGCGGATCCCAGGCCCATCTGCTCTTCCTGGCCTCGGCCCCCTCGATGGGGCTGACCGTCTATGCCGTTCGTCCGACCGAAACCTCCCAGGCGACCCCCACGGAACTGCGGGTGAGTGAACGCGAGCTGGAGAACCACCGCTATCGGGTGCAACTCAACGAGCAGGGCGACGTGTCGAGCATTTTCGACAAGCAGTCCAAACGGGAACTCCTGCGCGAGCCCATCCGCCTCGCCCTGTTCGACGACGCTCCGGAGCAGTGGCCCGAGTGGGAGGTGTGGCACAAGGACATTGCCGCGGACCCTGTCACGCATTTCGACGGTCCGGCCAGCATCCGTGTGCTGGAGCACGGCCCCGCCCGTGTCGCGCTGGAGGTCTCCCGGCTGGCCGAGGGCAGCGCCTGCACGCAGCGCATCCGGCTGTCGGCCGGGCAGGCGGGCAACCGCGTCGATTTCGATACGGGGATCGACTGGCGAACCCAACGCCGCCTTCTCAAAGCCGTCTTTCCGCTGGCGGTCGCCAACGAGAAGGCGACGTATGATCTGGGATTCGGCACAATCCAACGCGGCAACAACACGGAGAAGCTCTACGAAGTACCGGCGCAGCAGTGGGCGGACCTCACGGACACGGACGGCCGCTACGGCGTTGCGATTCTGAACGACGGCAAATACGGATGGGACAAGCCGGCGGATCATCTCCTGCGCCTCACCCTCATCCACAGTCCCAATGATCTCCTCAAAGAGACGGGGTGGCATCGGTTCACCTACTCCGTCTGCGGCCACACGGGAGACTGGCGAACCGGCGGCAGCGAGGCCGTCGCCTGGCAGGCCGCCCGGTTGAATCAGCCCCTGCGGGTGTTCCAGGTGGACGCGCATCCCGGCCCGCTGGCTCGCGGGTTTTCGCTGGCTCGCGTCGATAATTCCCAGGTCATGATTCGCGCGCTCAAGCAGGCCCAGGCGAGCGAGGAAATCGTGGTGCGCCTGCACGAGCTGGCCGGACGGCCCGCGAAAAACGTCGCGCTGACGTTCTGCTCGCCCGTCACGGCCGCCCGTGAGCTGAATGGCGCGGAGGAGCCGGTGGAAACGCTGCCGGTTTCCGATAGACATCTCGAGCTGTCGTTCGAGCCGTACCAGGCCCGCACGATCGCCGTGACGCTCGCTCCGCCGCCGATCCCACTGACGGCCCCGACCGCCGCCCCGCTGCCCCTGCCCTATGATCTGGACGTGGTGAGCACCGACGCGGACCCGGCCGACGGAGACTTCGACGGGAAAGGACATTCGTTGCCGGCCGAGTTGTTGCCCAAGAGCCTGATCGTCGAAGGCATCCCATTCCAGTTCGGGCCCACCGGGCCCGGCGAGAAGAACGCCGTGGTCTGCAACGGACAGTCCATCCGGCTGCCCGACTCCTCGTTCAACCGGCTGTATCTGCTGGCGGCCGCGGCCGGCGGGAATACGACCGCCATGTTCTCCACCCGCAGCCAGGCGCAGATGCTCAGCATCCAGGAGTGGACCGGTTTCATCGGACAGTGGAACAGCCGGGTGGAAAACGGCGCCATGAACCTCCGGGAGGAACCACAACCCCCCTTCGTGAAGACGGATCCGATCGCCTGGGTCAGCACCCACCGGCACAGCCGAGAGGCTGGAAACGAGGCGCACGCGTATTGTTACCTCTTCAAGTATGCGATTGACCTGCCGGCTGACACACGAATGGTCACGCTGCCGCGCAACCCGCGCATTCGCGTTCTGGCCGCCACGGCCGCCCGGGGGACGCACGATTCCATTCTGCCCGCCCGGCCGCTCCACGACTCGCTGCAGATGGTGCGTATCGAGCCCCGCGGCCAGATGACGGTGGACCCGGTGGTGGTGCAGTTTCACCCGGCTCTGCCGCAGATGGAGGTCTACTACACCCTGGATGGCAGCGTTCCGGATCTCTCTTCGCCGCGTTACACCGCCCCGGTGTCGCTGCGTAAGACCACCTTGGTTCGCGCCCGGGCCGCTCGCGCGGGCGTGCTGGCCGATGAAATCAGCAGCGCCCAGTACACGTTCCTGGAGCCGGTGCCCGCCGTCGATCCGGGCCCGGTGCAGAGCGGTCTGGATTACGACTATTTTGAGGGTCGATGGACTCGAACCGCCGAAATGGCCTCGCTGGAGCCCGTCGCCCGCGGCACGATTGATACATTCTCCGACGGCCCCAGAAAGCGCGAGCGAGAATTCGGCTTCGTATTCCGCGGATACATTCGAGTTCCGCAGGACGGGCTTTACACCTTCACGACCCGCACCGACGACGGAAGCACGCTGTCGGTCGCGGACCGGCCGGTTGTGGACAACGACGGCCTGCACGGCGCCCGCGATGCCGCCGGCAGCATCGCCCTGAAGGCGGGCTACCATCCGATCGCCCTGTGGTATTTCCAGGCGCTCGGCGACAGGGAGTTCGGCGTCTTCTATGAAGGCCCGAATACGCCGCGGCAGGAGATCCCGGCCGCGCTCTTGTTCCGCAAGGCGGAGCCGCCGCAGTCACCTGGAAAATAACGAGCAACCCAGAACCTCATTCGCGAGCCGGCATCCGCCATGGTCCAGTTCGATCTGCCGTTCGAGGAGTTGTGCGCCTACGTTCCCGAGGATTCGGAGCCCGCCGACTTCGACGAATTCTGGACACAGACGCTCCGGGAAACGCGTGAACACGATCTGAACGCCCGTTTCCAGAGAGTCAACGACCCCATCCACCATCTGGTCGACGTGCACGACGTCACCTTCGCGGGTTTCGCCGGTCATCCCATCCGCGGCTGGTTCCTGGAACCCGCGGACCACGCCGGCCGACTCCCCGGCCTCGTCCAGTTCGTCGGATATGGCGGCGGACGATCTTTGCCGCTGGACCACCTGGCCGCGCCGGTGGCCGGCATCGCTCTGCTGGTCATGGATACCCGTGGCCAGGGTGCCGTATGGTCGCCCGGCTTCACTCCCGACCCAACGGGCAGCGGCCCGCACGTTCCCGGTTTTGTGACGGCCGGCATCGAGTCGCGCGAAACCTATTACTATCGGCGCGTGTTTGCAGACGCCGTGCGGGCGGTCGAGGCAATGGCCGGACACCCACACGTCGACGCCGATCGCATCGGCGTCCTTGGCGCCAGTCAGGGCGGCGGGATCGCGCTGGCGGCGGCCGGTCTTCTGGGCGACGCCGTGAAGGTGGCCTTGCTCGACGTGCCGTTCCTGTGCGATTTTCGACGGGCCGTGCGCGTCACCGATGCCCAGCCGTATGCGGAGATCATCCGGTACCTGAGCTGTCACCGGGATCGCGTCGATGCCGTTTTCCGAACGCTGGCGTATTTCGACGGCGTTAATTTTGCGTCGCGTATCACCGCCCGATGTCTGTTCTCCGTCGGCCTGATGGATCAGACATGTCCGCCCAGCACGGTCTATGGCGCCTACAACCGTATCCGCGCCGAGAAGGAAATCCGCGTGTACCCCTACAACCAGCATGAAGGCGGCGGCGTGCTTCACGCGGCCGAACGCCTCCGCTTCGCGCTTCGACACTTGTCTCCGTGAACCGTCCCCTTCACGCGAACCGCGTGCCACGGCAACCGCTCACGCAGCGCCGCGCAGCCCTCTCTTTGGTCGCCTCGCCCGCCGGCGAGCTTCCCGCCTCCGGCCCTACAACTGAGGTTCCGCTTTTTCAACATGCACGACCATCGCAGCGCGCGCCCAGGGAAACTTCGCCTTGACCGCCGCGTATTCCTGGCCGTCGGTCTGAATCTCCGCGCGCCCCGCGATGACGCATCCCTTGCCGGGCCCGTGCGCGCCCTGCACCAGACGTGTCCCGAACAACAGTCTCACCCGCGGATCGCGCTGAAGATTCGCCTGCGTCGTATGCATGCCGCCGACCGGCACGCGCAGCGTGACTCCGTCAAACCCCATCTGCCGGACATAATCGCCCCAGGTTGCGACCAGATGCGGTCCATCCTGCCCGACGGTGGCGATGGCTACCCACTCCGTTTTTTCAATTACTTCCTGACATGCGGCATCCAGATTGCTCATAGGTGGGTTCCTCCACTCGAAAACGATGTCTTGACAGGGAGCGAGGGGGGTTCATCCGCCCGACCGTTCGATCACGGCGGCCCCGCTCCGGATCAGAACCACTCCAGCCCCGCCCGAATCACCCGAGAATCGATCAAAAAGACCGTCTCGCTGCAACCCCACAAGTTTTTTCCCCCGAACTCGGCGGGAATCAAGCCGTGAATACGAGGTTTGGTGTCAGAGGACTGAAAAAGGGCGATGCCGTGCGCCGCGCGGGTTCTGGCCGTTACCCGGCGACAGACTCCCACGGAATCACACAGGACGAATCGCCTGCCCCATGATCGGGACAGTTCGCCGTCGCCAGGAAACGAGCGTGGCGGGCCCTGGTGACCGAAAATGGAAGAGCTTCCCGCAGGTGGGATGTCTTCGGGCAAGACGGATATCCACGTGTTCGGGTTCCTGTGTCGGCGTCAGATGAAGTTGAGGACGGACTCTCAGTACTTGCGACGCTGGCGGGCGGGAGGAATGTTGAGCTGCTGGCGATACTTGGCCACCGTGCGGCGGGAAATCTCGATACCCTCTGTCTTGAGCATCGCGGCGATCTGGTCGTCGTTCAGCGGATCGGCCGGATCCTCTTTCTCCACGATCTCCGACACCCGCACTTTCACACTATCCCAACTGGTCGACTGCCCGTCGTCCGTTTCGGTGCCGCCGGTGAAGAAATATCGCATCGGGTAGATGCCGCGCGGCGTCTGCATATACTTTTCCGCAACCGTCCGGCTGATGGTGGAAGGGTCACAGTTCAGCCGCTGGGCCAGTTCGCTCATCCGCAGCACCTTCAGGCCTTGGGGGCCGACCTCAAAAAAGTCGCGCTGCCGTTCGACGATGGCCTCGGCCACCGCCAGCAGCCGACCACGCCGGTATTGGATGGCGTCGATCAGGGCATTGGCCGCCTCCACATGCTTGCGGACGAAATCGCGAACGTCTTTGCCGTTCTCCTTGGCTCGAAGCATGTCCATATATTTCTTCGAGACACGCAGTCGAGGGCTGTTCCCGTCGGTCAGTCGCACCTCCAGCTCGCCGTTCCGCTCGGAGTAGTCCACCAGCACGTCCGGCTGGATGCGCGGAACCACGCGTTCCACGACGAGATACGCCGGATGCAGCACCAGCGTGGAGGTAATCGCCTTGACGGCCTCCTGGATTTCGCCCACCGAGTATCCGGTGGCTTTGGCGATGGCGGGGTAACGGTTCTTCTCGATGTCCGCCAGGTGATTCTGGATCAGCTCCCGTTCGATCCGGTTATCGCCCGGCATCGCTTCCAGTTGCAGCAGCAGACATTCCTGGTAGTCACGGGCGGCGATGCCAACCGGATCCAGACGCTGCACCCGCGCCAGCGCCCGTTCCACGACGTCCAGCGCCAGCGCGGGCCGGACCGAATCGGCCACCTCTTCCAGTCGGACCTTGAGGTATCCGTCCTCCTCGAGGTGATAGATGATCGCCTCACCGGCCCGCCGCGTCTCCTCATCCAGATTGAGCACACGCCACTGGGACAAGAGATACTCATCCAGACCCGCGGGTCTGGCAGCCGTATTGGCCATGGCCTCCAGTTTCGGATCACGGTCGCCGTCTACCGGGGCCCGGCGCGGGCTGTAGGGCGCGTCCGCCGCGTCCAGATCGTATTCGCGGGAGAGACCATCCAGCCGGTTGAAGCTGGCGGCTTCGGGTGTGAGCGCCTCGTTGCGGTCCTCCCGTCCCTCCTGCGGCTGGGCGGGGGCCTCCTGTTCGAGCTCTTCGCGCTCCAGGGCGACGTTCTTCTCGAGTTCCTCGGCGACCCGGTTCTCCAGGGCCATGATGTTGAGTTGAAGGATGTCCATAGACTGGATCAGTTGCGGAGTGAGCCGTTGCTCCATCCGCATGTACTGACCCATCACTTGAGAAAGTGACTGAGACACCCGAGACTCCCGGTCTACCGATCGCGTCGAATCGCGCCGGGCCGCCCCTTCGCGGATCAACGCCCGACGGAAAACGCGGCACGCGGCCCCTTCTCACTGCACTCTATTATACCATATCTCCGCAGAGCAGGCGTGCCTTGCGGCCTGCGTTCCGGTCCACCGACACGGCGTCTGTGCCACAAATGGCTATGAAGGATCTGTCGGCTCGCGAAATGAGGTCCGACCGCGGATCGCGGATTCGAGCATAGCCGCCGTGGCATACTCGAGCTGCGAACCAACGGCCAGCCCGCGAGCCGGTCGCGTGAGCTTTACGCCGGTGTCGGCCAGAACGCTCTCCAGATGCAGGGCTGTCCCGTCCCCCTCAAACGTCGGATTGGTGGCCAGCACGACTTCGCGCGCCTTGGACGACTTGACCCGCTGAACGAGTGCGTCAATGGTCAGGTCACCCGGGCCCACCCCCTCCAGCGCCGCGATATGCCCCATTAGAACATGGTACACGCCTCGAATCAACCCGGTGGCCTCCAGGGCCGCCACGTCCCGAGGCTGCTCCACCACCCAGATTTCCCCCGGATCACGTTGCGGATCCCGGCAGATGGAGCAGGGATCGGTTTCCGTGAGATTGAAGCAGATGCGACAATGGCTGACATTCCGCTTGACCGCCAGGATCGCCTCGGCCAAGGCGGACGCTTCTTCCTTCGTCGCGCGAAGCAGATGGAAGGCCAGCCGTTCCGCGCTGCGCGGGCCGATGCCCGGAAGCTTCTGGAATTCCTGCTTAAGCCGCTCCAGAGACTCGATTCGACCGGAACTCATCGTGCTCGCACCGCCGGCAGCCACCCTCGACCGGCAACGTCATCCGCCGCCCAGCATGTCCGTCAGACCCGGAATGTTCAATCCGCCGGTCAGTTGCCGCATTTCCTGCTGCATCGCATCCTGGGCTTTAGTGACCGCCGCGCAGACGGCCGCCTTCACCAGGTCTTCCAGAAGCTCCACGTCCGCGGTTGCGGACGGTTCTATCTTCACGCGAATCACGGAGCCTTTGCCGTCCACGGTGACGGCCACAGCGCCTCCGCCGGCGTCCGCGGAGTAGCGACGGGATTCCAGCTCCGCGCGCATCTGCGCAACCTTCTCCTGGAATTCCTTCGCGTGCTTCAGTATGCCCATCATGTTGCCCAAACCGCCCAGCATCTCGATCTCCTGTGGCCGCGAACCCGATTCGCTCCCGCCCGCCGCTCACTCCAGCAGTGATTCCGGTGTCTCCGCGAGCCCTCGGTCCACGTCATTGGAAGACAAAGCACTGCCCCCCGCCTTCTTTCCAATCGGGACGCGGACGGGGCGGACTCCAACCAGGGACCCGTTCGTCAACGTCAGAGCCCGGCGAACCAGCGAACAGGCCATGACCCGCTCTTTCTCCGCGGTAGGCACCCCGGCCTGCGGCACCTGCGGCGGCGCGGGAAGCTTGTCGGGCGGACTCTTCGGCGCCGTCGCCGGTGAAAGCATCGGCGTGCTTCGCGGCCTGTTCGCTCCCGCCGCACCGGCACTCACGGGCCGCTCAGGGGGAGGCGGAGGTTCTTTTTTTTTTGAGGCTTGCGGCTGGGCCTCCGCGGTGCGACCCTCCAGACGATCCAGCAGCGTCTGGACATCGGAAAAATCCTGAGCCTGGGCCAGACGGACCACGGCGGCATCGAGCAGCGCCCGGCCGGATCGGCTGCCCTTGACCGCACGCCGGACCTCCTCGCAGAGGCTGATCATGTAGACATACGTCGCCGCCCCGAACCCGCCTGACTGCTCGATGAGCTGCTGGCGAACCTGGGCCGGCACGTCCACCAAGTCGGTCTGCGGCCCGCAGACGCGCAGCAGCATCAGGGTCCGCAGATGCTCGATCAGGGTGTCGCAGACCCGCTCGGCGGTGTGGCCCGTCGCGAAGCACCGGTCCACCTGGACCAGCGCCCCGGCCGCGTCCCGGGCCGCGATACACTGCACGGCCTGGAAGATCAGTTCGTCGTGCGGGGCGGGCAGCACCTCGTCAATGACCTCGGCCGACAGCCGCGCTCCGCCGAACGCCATGAGCTGATCCAGCAGCGAAAGCGCGTCCCGCATGGATCCGGACGCCAGTCGGGCCACCCGCCGCACCACCGCGTCATCCGCCTCGATGGACTCGGCCCGGAGAATCTCGCGCAGGCGGTCGCAGATGGCGTCTACGTGGATACTGCGGAAGTCAAACCGCTGGCATCGACTCTGAATCGTGGCCGGCACCCGGTGGGCTTCGGTGGTGGCCAGGATGAACTTCACGTGCGCCGGCGGCTCTTCCAGCGTCTTGAGCAGGGCATTGAACGCGCCCGTGCTGAGCATATGGACTTCGTCGATAATGTAAATCTTGAAACGGGAGCGGGCCGGCCGGTAGATGGCGTTGCTGCGCAGATCCCGGATATTGTCCACTCCGGTATTGCTGGCCGCGTCGATCTCGACCACGTCGATGTCTTCGCCTTCGGCGATGAGTCGGCAGGCCTCGCATTCACAGCACGGCTGCGCGGTGGGGGCATCGGCGTTCAGGCAGTTGAGGGCCTTGGCCAGAATGCGGGCCATGGAGGTCTTCCCCACGCCCCGCGTGCCCGTAAACAGGTATCCATGGTGAATCCGGCCCGACGCTACCGCGTTCTTCAACGTGGTGGATACCGCGTCCTGGCCGACGATCTCGTCAAATCCCCGGCTGCGGTATTTCCTTGCCAGGACCGTGTATGCCATGCATGCTCCATCCGTTGTGCCGACCGCGATCCGCGCCAACGTACAGCATCAGCCGCCCGATGGCGGGCATTGACGGCCAGGTTTGTCCACGGCACCTGAACGACGAAGGTGGGCTGCTCTGTCTCCAGCCTGACCCGTTATCTGCGGCGTCCACTGCATGGGACCCGGCCGTCAATGCACGCCACGCGGGCGGCATCGGCCCGCCGGACCGAGGCCGGGCGGGCTGCGGGAATTGTACCGGGCGGGGGCAACGGCGGCAACCCGGCGAACACGGGGTCATGACACAGCAAACACCGCCCATTCATGCAGATCGATCGCCGACGCTTTGAAGGGGGAAACGGCCCTGTGGAATCAACAGTGGGAAAGGTGGCACGGGCAGGTCCGGCGGACTCGCCGCGATCAGGGCATGTCTGCATCCGGAGCCGGTTCCTCCGGCGGTGCGTTTATGATCCGGATGCTGCGAATCACGATCGGCCGCTTCGGCTGGTGATTCTCGAAGGTCGGAAGAGCCATCAGCTTGTCCAGCGTCTCGTACGAAGCTTCTCCCTCCAACTGACCGAAGATGGTGTATTTGCCGTCCCAGTCTTTGACCCGGGTGTTGCAGATGAAGAACTGACAGCTTGCCGAATCCGGGTCGTCCTTGAGCGTGGCCATACTGAGGGTTCCGCGGGTCTGTGGCCGGTTGCTCCGCTCCGCCACGAGTTTTTTGCCGTCGGGGCGGATGCCCGTGCCGTCGCCGTTAGGGTCGCCGCCCTGGATAAAAATGCCCGGATGGAGCTTGTGGAACGTCAAGCCGTTGTAGAAGCCGCTGCGAGCCAGTTCGAGGAAATTGGCGACGGTTTCGGGGGCCTCATCGTAGAAGAGGCGAACCATCATGCTGCCCTGATCGGTCTGGATCATGGCCTGCTTGCGTGGAGCGACCTCCAGCACGACCGCGTTGGACGTCAACGATCCGTCATATGGCTTCCATTGGATCCGGTAGCGGCCGGCGGTTGCCAGTTGGGGAAAAAAGCGGGTGATCTCGACCCGCACGCCGACGCTGCTGCGCGGCGCGAGCAGCACCTGCGGAGCGGACTCCTGCGGTTCGTAGTCCGTGGGCACGTCCCAAACCCTCTTGGCATCGAGCGACTCGACCGTCAGGCCGCCGAACGCGTGGCCGCTGAACACGTGGGTCAAGGGCAGGCCGGTCAGCAATCCCGGGCGCTCGGGCCGCACGCCGGGCGCGGCCAGAGTAACGGGACGATCGGAATCGTTCACAATGGAGAAGTCCAGCCAGACGGGCTTGCCGACCGCCACGACGCGCTCGGAGGCCTGTATGACCGCCCGCAACGTGGAGACTTCGTCCTGCTGCTGAACCACTTCCTGGGCGCTGGCCGAGGCGCCCAAGGTCAGCAACCCGCAGACTATTGCCAGCCAGACTTGATAGTGCATACGTCTTTTCGCCACCCCCGTCGAACCCCGGTCGCCTGTCCACGCACCGCATGTTCTCCGGGGCGCCAGGGGCTGCTCCACGGTCATTCTCTTTACCCGACGCCTTTTGTCTAGCCCCTATCGCCTCTATCGGCCCGTCCGGGCCAAACAGGCGCAAGGGGGTTCCGGACATCCCCGATCTGATACACGCGGACGCCCGGTCCGGATGCACCCGCGCGGGCTCCGGCCCCGTTGGAACTGCCCAAGGCGGTCTCATGCCCCGGAGTCGGGAATCGACACAGGCGGGCCTTCACCGGCTGTCCCCGGGCGAAGAGCAGGGGCACACCCGCAACCACTCAGAAGGCATCCGGTGAGGCGAATGAGATGACCGTGTTGCGGTCGATCCGCCAGACGCGGCACGTAGCTCCTGGCGGTTTGGGTCGCCAGTTCTTTCCGACGCCGACCTCCGGAGGCCAGCCTGGCATCCTTCGACGCACGCCCGCCGGGTTACCTGCCTTCGTTCCGGTTCTTGTCCACCGGGCCGCATCTTCGCCATGGCCCCCTTCCGACCCCGGCTCCCGGCGACGCCCCGGCCAGTCGCTTGCCCCTCACCCCCATCCGGTTGGGCCGGCGACGTGCCCCCCCGAGCTGCCAAACAAGCACGGCGGGCCGAAGGGGTTTCCCTCGGCCCGCCGCCGATTTGAGTGTGCTGTTGTGGGCACTGTCACTCGGCTTTCCCGGACTCCGGAAAGCACGTCACCCGAGCAGTGACAGGATCTGAGACGCCTGCTGGTTCGCCAGGCCCAACAGCGAGATGCCCGCGTTGAGCAGCACGCTCTGGCGGTTGAGTTCGGCCGTCGCCACCGCGAAATCGGTGTCGGCGATGACGCTCTTGGCCTCGCTCAGGCTGACCTTCGACGCGTTCAACGTGTTGATGGAGGTCTGGACGTTGAACTTCTGGAACGCACCGATCCGCCCCTGCGCGGTGGCCACGTCACCCATGGCCTTCTTCACGATCCGCAGCGCGCCGGCGGTGTCCGTTTCCAGATCGAACGTTCCGCCGCTCTTGAGCTGGTCGAGCATTCCGCCGGAGTCGCCGCCACCGAGCATATGCGTGGCCAGCGAGTCAATGCCCAATGTCGTCCGCGTGCTCGCGTCCGTGCCGAGCTGGAACGTCGCCCCACCCCTGTTATGGTCGATGGTGAAGCTCACGGTGCCCGTTCCGTTCGCTTTGTTCAGCGCCGTTGCGTTCATGCTGAACCCGAAGCTGATACCCGCGGAGTTGTAGTAGACGTTCAGGCCGTCCGTCGTGACGGACTGGCCGTTGATCAGGACCGTTCCGTCCTTGCCGTAGACGCGCTCGTGATGGGTGATCGTGCCGCCGCCGGTGAGGTCGCCGCCCTCCAGGACGTTGACGCTCACGAACTCGCGCGATCCGTATCCGGCGGACGCCAGCGTGAGCTGGTCGGATTGCACCGAAGCGGACACGCCCGTATGGACCTTCACCGCGTTGATGGCCGCCTGCACCTCGCTCGCGGTTGAACCCGACGCGATCTCGATCACCTTGGTTCCCAGGGAGCCGGTGACCTCGATCTTCATGTTGCCTTCCAGTTTGGCGGAGCTTGAGAAGTCTCCCCAAGCGCCTGTCGAGGCCACCTCGGCGGCCACCTTCACGTCCACCTTGATCTTGGTATCGGATGTCTGGGTGCCGCGCGAGTAAATGCGCAGTCCGTCGATCTTCGTGCGATCCACGGTGTCCGTCAGGGCAATGGCCTGCGTTCCGTCCAGCAGCCGCTTGCCGTTGAAGTTCGTGGTGCTGACAATCCGGTCGATGGACGCCAGCGCCTGGTCGATCTGAGCCTGGTTCGCGGCCTTCTCGCCGGCCGACAAGCCGGCATCGCTGGCCGACGCCATCACCAGAGTCTCAATCTCGCCGAGCAGCGAGGAAATCTCGTTGATCGACTTGTCCGCCACCGCCAGCATCGCGTTGGAACGCTGGTTGTTGTCAATCGCAGCGGTGACCGCCGTCAGCTCGGTTTCGAGCGACTTCATGGCGATCAAACCGGCCGGGTTGTCGGCACCGCGGTTGATCTTGTATCCGGTAGAAAGCTGGGTGAGGGTGTTGTTCTGTCGGGTGGAAGTGGCGTTCACGATGGCAAGCAGGTTCATTGCGTTTGTGTTTGTGACTGTCAGACCCATGGATGGTTCCTTTCTTTGCGGCGATTGGGTTAGGGAAACAGTGGACAACCCAACGCTAAGATATAAAAACCACCCCGCAAACCGGGTCTGCCCACGATCTGCAAATCGCCGCGGCAGCCTCACCAAAGGCGACAGTCTCGGACCTTCGCCCGATCGCCAACGTCCGCTTTCCACGACGGCGGCGAATGGCGGCGGACGGGGTTCTCACACCGCGACCACTGACGATTCAGACGCTCGATTACCGGATCACATCCCCCGGATGGAAAGGGCCCGGACCGCCGGCAATCGCGGCGGGCGACCGGCGCACGCGGTGCGTCCGGGAATCCGGGAAGGCCGACGGAATGCCTCCCTTCCGCAGCTCAGTCGCCAATCCCGAGGGCCGAGGCGGCGGCAAATGCGGGCGTATGAGTGATAGAGATGAGAATCTCCGTGATGCCACGGGATTCCGCGATGCGAGCGCATTCGCCCGCCAGACGGACGGACGGCGCGCCGGCCGCGTCGTTGAACACTTCCATATCGGTCCAGCAGATGCGACCCACCCCGCCCGTCCCCATCATCGTCAGGATGGCCGGCTTGGCCGGCCATCGG
>JBPOIK010000084.1:0-8895 GCA_052034525.1 Planctomycetota bacterium | reverse complement strand
CGGTTAGCGAAGATAGCCGTCGGCCTCCTGTTGATCTGCGCCTGTTGCAGTGCCACTGTAGCCGATCCAACGGTCCAGCAGGTCAGCGGAAAAATCGAGGTCGTTGACGGCCTGCGGATCCTGCGCGTCTGGGGAGACGATTTCCAGCGTGGGTACGCGCATGGGTTTCTGCTGGCTGATGACATTCTCTCCCTGTTGAACGCAGCCCTGGCGTCGCAGAAGGTGCTGCCCGACCCGGCGGCCTGGGACCAGCGGATTCTGCCTTTTGTGGCCGAGCGCTTCACCTTCACGGATCGTCAAACGGCCGAGCTGGAAGCCATGCTTCAAGGCATCCGAGCCGCCCGCGCCGAAAAAGGCCTCCGCATCGACGCAATCGGCCGCGATCTGTCCCGGGCGGACCTCGAGGCGATGAACACGTTTGCGGACTGGATTCGCCTGGGGTGTTCCAGCTTCTCCGCGTGGGGAACGCTCACCGAAGGCGGAGAAACCATCACCGGACGCAACCTGGACTACTTCGCCATTCCCGGTTTGCCCTCCAGTCAGCTTATGGTCGTGCATCTGCAACCGGGGCCAGGCCGGCTCTCATGGCTGACGATGGCCTGGCCGGGATTGATCGGCGCGTACACCGCGATGAACGAAGAAGGTGTCACGCTCAGCATGCACGATTCCACAAGCACAGCGCCGCCGCCGGCCACGGGAAAGTGCGTGCCGCGGTCGATCGCCCTGCGGGAGGCCGTTGAGCAAGCACGATCTGCGGCTTCTACGGACGTCGCGACCCGCGTGCTGCGGGCTTCCCCCACGCTTACCGCCAGCAACTTCCATCTGAGCGGTCCGTTCCACGGCCAGGCGGACCCGGCCGTCGTCTTCGAATACGATGGGAACCGCGATCGTGACGAGGGAGTGACACTCCGCCGGGCCGCCGACGCAAACCACCCGATTCTCATGCAGGTTCTGCTATGCACAAATCACTTCCGTACACGAGCAGCGCCGACGCCGTGCGACCGCTATGACACCTTCCACAAGTACTTTACAACTCCCCGTCCCGCGACGGCGAGAATCGATGTCGCCGCTGCCCGGGAGACGATGAAGGCCGTGGCCGTTTCGGGCACGCTACACTCGGTCATCTTCCTGCCTAACCGCGGTGAACTCTTCGTGTCGCTGGCAGACGGACCGCGAAACGCCGCCGAGACTCAGCCGGTTCACTTGCGGATATCGGACCTGTTCCGCCATTGAAACGAACCGGGCTGACCTCGCCGGTCGTATTGAATCCACGAATTCCAATGCGTACCATCGGTCAGTGACGAAGTGTCGGCCCTTTCGGCGTTCTCGGCCCCAACGGCCAATCTCGCATTGCACCCGGTGTTGAGAGCCGCCGCAACGGGATGAGAACACGATTTCACGCCGGCATGGAATCGTTCCGGGGCGTCGTATCTTCTGGGGAGAGGCGTCTTACACGTGCGGCCACGTTGGGTATTGTCCACGTTCGCGATGCTGTCGGCGTGTCTGCTCGGACCGTCGAATGGCGGAGCGTCCCCTTCCGACGCCGATGTCCGGCCCATATCAGCGGCAGACACGGTCTGCCTGCTGAAAATGGATGGCGCCCTCACGAAAGCACAGCGCCAGGCGCTGGCCCGCGAGGGCATCCGGCTGCTCGAGTATCTGCCGGACGACACCTATGTGGCACGCGTGCCGACGGCACGTGTGGCGCAAGCGACCGCGCTGGACTTCGTCCGCTCAATGAGCAGTCTGCCGGCGGCGCGCAGACTGGCCCCCGACATCGGGTCCGTGCGCTTCGTCTCACCCCATCGACGTGACCTGGCCGCCCGCGGATTGGAACAACTTACAGTGGTGCTTCTGGACGGCGCTGATCTGTCTGTCGTTTCGCAGGCCGTTGCGGCGCAGGGGGCGGAGATCCTGCTGGCGCACCACGTCGCGGGCAGCGGTATTCTGGAGGTGCAGATGCCGACCGGCCACGCCGCGGATCTGGCGGTGCTGGACGGGATTCGATACGTCGAAGAGGCGCCGGAGGCTACCCTCCGCAACAACACCAACGCATGGATCGTTCAGTCCAACCAGGTCGTCGGCGGCGTTGGGCAGACGCCCGTCTGGGCGAACGGACTTCACGGCGAGGGCCAGATCGGCGGCCTGATCGACGGGCCGTTCAAGCTGGACCATTGTTTCTTCGACGATCCGTTCTTCCCCACGCCGGGACCGGACCATCGGAAGGTGGTCTCGTATAACGGGACGCCGGGCGTCAATTCTCACGGAACGCACACGGCCGGCACGTTCGTGGGTGACGAGCCGCCGTACGGGGTCGCGGATACGTACGACGGAATCGCCTTTGCGGCTCGGATCGCCTTCACCGACTACTACCCACTGTACGCGAATCCCTCGCTGACCTACACCGGCTTCCAGACCGCCCACAACGACGGGGCCCGCGTGCACAGCAACAGTTGGGGAGACGACGGATCCACCGCGTATACGCTTCGCTGCCAGCAGATCGACCAGTTCATGTGGGATTACGAGGACGATCTGGTCGTGTTTGCGGCAACCAATCTGTCAACTCTGCAATCGCCGGAAAACGCAAAGAACCTCCTGGCCGTTGGAGCCTCGCAGGATACGCCGCTCCAGGACCACTTCTGCCGCGGCGGAGCCGGACCGACCATCGACGGCCGCCGCAAACCGGAGATCTTCGCGCCGGGGTGCGGCACCTGGTCCGCCTCATCGAGCACAAGCTGCGGCGTGCGGGCGTCCACGGGAACGTCCATGGCCTGTCCGGTCATCGCCGGAGCCGGACTGCTCGTGCGACAGTACTACACCGAGGGCTTCTACCCCACCGGCGCGCCCGAGCCTGCCGACGCGTTTGTGCCCAGTGGGGCGTTGCTCAAGGCCACCCTGCTGAACGCGGCCACGGACATGACCGGAATCGCCGGGTATCCCAGTAACCAGGAAGGCTGGGGGCGCCTGCTGCTGGACCAGACGCTCTACTTCGCCGGGGACGCGGCTGGCCTGTTCGTCAGCGATCTTCGCAACGCCGAGGGCCTTTCCACGCAAGACGAGGCGCATTTCGCCGTGGATGTGGTCAGCGACACCGTCCCGCTCCGGGTTACCCTTGTCTGGACGGACTATCCGGCCGCGCTCGGGGCGAACCCGGCCGCCGTGAACAACCTCGATCTTCTGGTCACCAGCCCGGACTGTACCGAATACAAGGGGAACGTCTTTGCCGGCGGCGCGTCCGTACCCGGCGGTGCGTTCGACACGCTCAATAACGTGGAGCAGGTGCTTCTGACGCAGCCAGCCAGCGGCACGTACGGCATCATCGTGCGGGCGACCGCGGTGAACCAGGCCACCCAGGGTTTCGCCTTGGTCGTCAGCGGAGCAATCACGGGCACGGACTCGGATTGCAACACGAACGGCATACCGGATGCCTGCGACATAGCCTCCGGCCGAAGCCTCGACATCAACGGCAACGGTCGTCCCGATGAGTGCGAGCTTCCCGGCGACTTCGACGGAGACGGCGACCTGGACGCGGAGGACTACGCCATCCTGCTCGATTCCTTCGGCCGCGGTTCGGGGGATCCCGAATACAACCCGTCCTGCGATCTGGATGGCGACGATCGCGTGAGTCTGGCCGATTATCAGCTCTGGCTGGCCCTGTATCGCGCCTACTTGGGCGACCCCTCCGAACCCGCCCCCGGTCCGATCCTGGGCGACACGGATGATGACGGCGACGTGGACCTCGAAGATTACCTCCGGTTCGCCGCCTGCCTCGCCGGTCCGGGTCAACCCGGCCCGTCAGAAAGTTGCCCCGGAATGGTTCCTTCCGGTCCCGACCTGGACCGTGACTCCGACGTGGACTTGGCCGATTGGGCTGTGTTTCAAGCCGTCTTCGCCCCGTGACAGCCTCCTGGCGTGTGGGGCGCCTTCTGCGCGGGGCAGCCGCGGCAGGGATTATCGCACGGATTCTCCAAGGCGTGTGGTGGTGGGCCGTTCTGGTGACCCAAAAGAAAGCACCGTGAGCCCGGAGGCGTCGACGGTGCTTTCCGGAGGGGAAAGAAGCCAGTTTCAGCAGCCCATCCCGCGCTGGCGGTAACCCTCCCTATGAATCCGTCCTTTATCTCGGACAGGCGGGGCACAATACTTGAATTTCAACGCCTGTCAATCTTCACTATGCCGTTCGGAGGCGGCTTTCTTACAGCCTCCGTAGTATTATATACGTCCGATAGCCCAGATTTGTTCCAGCCCCCCCTTTTTGGGGGTAATTTTTTGCCTATTTTTACATCGGGAGGGTCAACAATGCGCCCACCCGCAGGTGTCGTTGGCGCAACGCTGGCACCCCTCGGCGTACCGAATAGCGCCGCCACAGACCGGGCAGACCGTTTTGAAGAGCTCCTCCTGATTCAAACGCGGGCTGGACCGCGGCTTGGAACACACGGCGGGGCCGGCCTCAGTGTGGCGTGCGTTTCGACCCGAAAGCCCTTTGGCCTTATCGCCGTTTCCGTTGGGTTTAGTCCCGCCGTTGTGCCCATTTCCATTGCCCTTGCCGGACTCCGGCATGGGGGCTTCGCCACGCAGGGTTGTCCCCATGTCATCCAACGAGTAGTTGCCCAGCAACAGGTCTTTCAGACCGAACCGCGTTTTGGCGTAGGAGTATTTGATCAACGCCCGGGCTAATCCGTCGGGCAAGCTCAGAATCCGCCCATCCTTGGTGGCCACTTGCAGACTGGAACCAATGCCCTGCAACTGCTGGATCACGTGTCCGAGGCTGCCGCCGGAGCGCAACCACAGACTCACCATCCGGCAGATGGCCTCCAGATCGCTATACGCCAGATCGCCCCCCTTGCCGAGTTGGGCGAATACTTCCAGCTCACACTCCGTGCGGGGGTCTACGGTGATATGGACGTGCATGTTGCCGAATGGCGTCAACTGACGAACGCGCAGACTGCTGGTCACCTCGGGCATATCCCGTGGGGCGATGGTGGTCGGACGATCGGCCGTGGCCGTGGGTTCCGGGTCGGCCGGCGGCCTCTGACCACCCTCTTTGTTCAACGCCATCGGCTGTTCGCTGCGGCAGCCGTCCCGATACACCGTGACCCCCTTGCAACGGAGGTCGTAACTCATCTGGAAGATGGTTTCCACGTCGGCCTCGGTGGCCGCCGCGGGGAAGTTGATGGTCTTGGAAATGGAGGAGTCGCAGTGCTCCTGAAAGGCGGCCTGCATCCGCACGTGCCATTCCGGCGCGATGTCATGGGCCGTAACGAAGATGCGTCGAATCTGATCCGGAAGGCCCTCGACTTGGGCCAGCGTGCCCTCCCGCGCCACCTGTTCCATCCACTCGTCGCTGTCGAGCCCGAGGGCTCCGGCCGCCCGGGCAAAAACCGGATTCACCTCGATCATGGGCCGACCGCGCTGCTGCTCCTCCTTCAGCACGTTTCGCTTGAAGACCAGGGCGAACAGCGGCTCGATGCCGCAGGAGCAGGCGGCCAGGATGCTGATGGTGCCGGTGGGCGCCACGGTGGTGCAGCAGGCGTTGCGCATCGGACGATGATGCCGGGTGTCCCAGGTGCTGCCCTTCCAGTTGGGAAAGCTTCCCCTCTCGCGGGCGAGCTGCGAGCTGTACTCATGGGCGCGATCGTTGACGAACCGCATGAACGCCCGGCCCCACTCGACCCCCTCCTCAGTGTTGTAACCGACCCCCAGCATGTATAACGCATCCGCGAAGCCCATGATGCCCAGGCCGATCTTGCGGTTGGCCTTGCAGATCCGGTCGATCTGAGGCAGCGGATAGCTGTTGATGTCGATCACGTTGTCCAGGAAACGGACGCACTCGTCCACCGAGGCCCCCAAGGCATCCCAGTCCACCTTCGCCTCCGGGGTGCCCGGATGCAGGATGAAACGAGCCAGGTTGATGCTGCCCAGGTTACAGGCCTCGTAGTCCAGCAGCGGCTGTTCACCACAGGGGTTGGTGGCCTCCATGCGTCCGACGTGCGGCGTCGGATTGTGCTCGTTGATACGATCAATGAACACCACACCCGGTTCGCCCGTCTGCCAGGCGTTGCGGATGATGATTCTCCACAGGTCGCGCCGCGTGTAGAAGGTCTGCGACGCATCGCCGGCGGCCTCGACGGGAACAAGGTCGTGAATGGAGTATCCCAGAATGTCAATATCGCGGGGGATGCAATACGCCCGACCCGTGCGCGGGTTGGTCACCACGTGCGCGCCGTCCGGTTCCGCGCGGAAGCTCTCCATCCAGGCATTGGGGACCTTCACGGAAATGTTGTAGTTGGTGAACTGATGAAGATCCTGCTTGGCGTGGAGGAACTTGAGGATGTCCGGGTGATGAATGTTCATCATCCCCATATTGGCGCCGCGACGGAACGCTCCCTGCTGGATGGCATTCGTCGCCTCGCTGAATGCCCGCCAGAAGCTGATCGGCCCGCTTGTGGTCCCTCCCGAACTGTGAATGAAGTCGCCGGTGGGGCGCAGACGGTCGAACGCGAAGCCCGTGCCGCCGCCCGCCTTCTGGATAAGGGCGGTGTGCTTGATCGAATCGAAAATCTCCTCGATGCTGTCGCCCACGGGCAGGACGAAACACGCACTGAGCATGCCCATCTCACGACCCGCATTCATCAACGTGGGACTGTTGGGCATGAAGCGGCAGCTCGCCATCAACTCGTAGAAACGGTTCTCCCACTCGCTGCGAATCGCCGGGGCCGGATCGTACAGACTTTCCGCCCGGGCCACGGCCGCCGCCACTCGCCGGAACAGGGCCTCCGGCGTCTCCGTGCACCGGCCCGTTTCGTCTTTTTTGAGATATCGGGCTTCCAGAACCCGCAGCGCGTTGGTCGTCAGACGCAGACCACCGCTCGCCGGGCCAACCGATACCCCTTGGGCCTCATCTGGAGACGCAATTGAAGGAACCGCTGCCATCATCGCCACCGCCCACGCCTTCCACCGACAACTTCGACCGCACCGTTCGTGCTGAAGGCCTCAACGCCCTGAATCAGCTCCCACCGGACTGCCCCCTCAACCACTCTCCACGCCGGTCCCAACCCCTCAAACCAAACCCCGCCATTCAGTCTTACTTGACCTGGACCAGGATGCCCGATCAGTGTGTATCTCAGACTGGCACCCACAACATATTGTAGGCAAAGCTATAAGTAGCCCAAGAACAAGGTGACGTCAAACCAATATTCACGTAAAAAGAGTGAAGATTCTAAGTGGCTGAAAACAAGAAGGTTAAAGGTGACGAATTTGGCTCTCTCACAGCGTACGTATTGTTCGGTATTTGCCTGATCATACCACTACATCTGGCCGTAACCGCCCTGTGAATTCCCAACAGATCGTGTGTCCGCGAGCGTCTGATCTCGAAGGCGCAGGCCCGTAACCTTAGCGTTGGCATATGGCTGGAGGGTGTGCCCATCAGCGAGCAGACCGCATGCCCAACGATTTGAAGCCTTGGCCCGAGCCGGTTGGGCGTGAATGAGTGCTACACCTCAAATTTGGCAATGGCCTGATAGACCTCGTCGGAAGTTCGAGAGAGGTCGATGGCGCGATGGAATTTTTCTATGAGGATCATTCGGGCGATGCGGGCCAAAGCCTGGATGTGCGGGCCAGCCTGGTCCAGGGGGCTGCAGACCAGAACGATGAGGTTGACCGGCTCACCGTCTTTGCCACCGAAGTCCATAGGCTGGGCTGGTTTACCGACGGCCATAACGAGTTTGGAAGTGCCGGCGCACTTGCCATGGGGGACGGCCAGGCCGTGTCCGACGGCCGTTGAGCGGATAGCCTCCCGATCCAGAACCGCCCGGAGAACCCAATCCCGATGGACAATACGGCCTTTTTCGGCGAGCAAGTACACCAGTTCGGTGATGGCCTGGGTCTTGTCGGTGGCCTCCAGGGGCACGCGGATGCAGTCTTTTGCCAGAATGTCCGTCAGTTTCATGCTCGGGCGGTCCTGCTGTAAAGATCATGCGGCCGTTCCTGGGGCCGGCGGCCCAGATAAGGTATCCTTCTGCGTCAGAAGTGGCAACCGCGTCGAGTGGACGCGGCGAATTGACCCCGTGGAATTGAAGTGGACAGGCGGGTTCACCGAGTGACGCACGAGTAAAGGAGGACTGCGGCGCACGATGGATGATTCAGCACGCCACAGGCACGAGAACCACGATATCGAACCGGAAGCCTTCAGCGGCATCTATCAGCCCCGGCGCGGCCTACTGGCCAAGACGGTAGCCGTGGTGATTCTCGTCGTGCTGGTTCTCGTGCCACTGGTTCTGGCGCTGGCCACGATACACCGCTGGGATCCCGCGCCCCGGCCAGAGCCATCGTCGCCGGAGGCCACCTCTTCGATGCCGCAATGACGTTGGGGCAGACGGGTTTGCCAGAACCGGCGCCAGACGAAGAGGTCACTTTTTGCCCAGGCTCCGCTGACGGGCGAAGAACGCACGCAGAAGGTCGGCGCACGGGTCTTCCAGGATTCCCCGGGCAACGGTCACCTGGTGATTCAGACGGGGATCGGTGGGGATGGAAAACACGCTTCCGCACGCGCCGGCCTTGGGGTCGTCGGCGCCGAAGACAACCCGATCGATGCGGGCTAACACCAACGCCCCGGCACACATCGCGCAGGGCTCCAGAGTCACATAGAGCGTGCAGCCGGAGAGCCGCCAGTCGTTCAGATGTGCGGCGGCGGCCGTGATGGCAAGCATCTCGGCGTGGGCCGTGGGATCCACGCAAGCCAGACACTGATTATGCCCGCGGCCGATGACGCGGTCGTTGTGGACCACAACGGCGCCGACGGGCACCTCGTCGGCGGCTGCGGCGGCTTGCGCTTCCCGCCGGGCCGCAGTCCTGACTTGTTCCTCAAGCCTGGACCCCCCGACGAGTCTAGCGCCCCGC
>JBPOIK010000085.1:0-20127 GCA_052034525.1 Planctomycetota bacterium | reverse complement strand
CGGATTCGGGTTCGGCGACGTAGTCATTCGAGAGGTGCTGGACGCGAAGGGTGTTTTCCCGCCCGACGCGCAGGGCGTGGATATCTGCGTGGGTGTTTTTGACGCGACAAATTGGCCGGAAGCAATGGAGGTCGCCGGCGCCTTGCGCCGCGACGGACTCTGTGTGGACCTCGCCCTGGGCGCGGAGGGACCGAAAAACCTGTTCCGGTACGCGGACCGGCGTGCCGCCCGCCGCGTGCTGTTCCTCGCTCCAGAGGAGTTGAACTCCGGCAGCGCGGTCCTGCGCAACATGGCCACCCGTTCCCAGGAGACGGTTCCGCTGGCCGACGTGGTGACGGCCGTCCGGCGCTCTCTCTCCGGGGGCGGCGACTCAGTCTAAATCCCGCTTTGCGTTCGGCCGGAAGGTGCCGCAGATCCGGGACGGGCCTTCCGGATCGAAATGCTCTGAGCCATTGGATTTTCGGACTTGACGGGCCACTGGGCGCTCTCCCCGGTTCATGCTCATCTTGAAATGCGCCGATATGCCTGTCGCGGACGGACCCGCAGCCGGGATGACGCGGTTTTGTCTCGGCTCGTGCATGCCGGAACGGATGTCCCAACAAGACAGATGAGGATGCTCCCATGATCCTGGCCATTTTCGGCGTATTGGTGACAACCATTGTCAGTATGCTCTACCACCTCGGGGCGGGGCCGGTGTTTCTCTGATCCGCTGCGGAAAGCTGAAGGAGGCGGAAGGCCGGCCAATTCCGGATCCTGCACACGGAGGCCGGAGCCGCCTTGCGAGGGCGGAATCCGTTCGCACCCGGGACGATCTTGCCCGGCTTCCATCGGTGCCGTGCGCCGTGCCCCAGGAGTGTGCGCACATCCAAGCGCCATACCTCGTGGCCGCGGCCGGGCGCACCCTGTCCGTATCGGACACACCCGATTCTCAATCCACACGACCAATCCGATCACGCGGAAGCGCATGAACTCCGGATAGAGTCCCCTCCGGAGGGCCGCTATAATCCCTTTCACACCGGCACCTCGCGCGGCGCGGTCGCCAACCGGGTGTTGTTTTCCGGGTATGTGGGAGGCTCTTCATGGGAATCATCAAGGAATTCAAAGAGTTCGCGTTCAAGGGAAACATGATTGACATGGCGGTGGGAATCATCATCGGCGGCGCGTTCGGCGGGCTGGTGAAGTCGCTCGTCGACAAGGTCATGATGCCCCCGCTCGGCCTTCTCATCGGTGGCCTGGACTTCACGGAATACACGCTGCGGCTCCAGGATGCGATCGTCGAAGACGGCAAGATCGTACAGCCGGCCGTCGAGCTCGGCTACGGAGAGTTTGTCAGCGTCCTGATCAACTTCCTCATCGTTGCCCTGGCGGTCTTCATCCTCGTCAAGGCCATCAATACGGCCCGCAAACGACTGGAGACTCCGGAACCGGCGCTCGCGCCCGCCGGACCGACCCAGGAACAACTGCTGGCCGAGATTCGTGACATTCTCAAGACCAGAGGTTGATCCGCATTCGACCGACGCCGGGGCGGATGGCGCCGCGAAAGCCCTCCTCCCGACACGCGTTCGATCAGACGAAACGCGCGACGTCCGTTGCATTGCCACGGACGCCGCGTACGATGCGCAGCCACATGGAGGCCAGGTGGTGGAGTTTGCGACACCCCGGGTGCGGCCGAGAATCCGGCTGATCAACCCGAACAACCCGCTCTCGACCGTCACCATGCCCGGGCTCATCCGGAGCATGACGTTTTCGCGCAAGGGCGTCTTCATGCCCGTGGGCGTGGCCGTCTGCGCGGCGAGTGTGCCACGCGAATGGGATGTCGAGATCGTCGACGAATGTATCCTCGAGCAACCGCACCGCCCTGCCGCCGACGTGGACCTCGTCGGCATTTCCGCCATGACCACCCAGGCCCGGCGCGCGTACGCTCTGGCCGATGCCTACCGGGCCCTCGGCGTTACCGTTCTGATGGGCGGTATCCACCCGTCCGTCATGCCGGACGAAGCGTTGGAACACGCGAACGCCGTCTGCATTGGTGACGGCGAGACCTGTCTGCCCCGAATGCTGGACGACTGGCAGCGCGGCTGCCTCCGCCGCACGTACAACTGGGCGGAATTGCCCGAAGCGCCGATCGGGACTCCCCGCAAAGATCTGCTCAACCCGGCGGATTACCTGATCTTCAACCCCATCCAGACCACCCGCGGCTGCCCGCACAACTGCTCGTTCTGCACCACGCCGGCCGTGTTCGGACGGAAGTTCCGCCAGCGAGCCATCCGGGATATCGTGGAGGAGATCCGCGAGGCCAAGGAGCGGTTCCGCTCCCGCGTCTTCATCTTCTCGGACGATGACTTCGCCGGGAACCACCGCTGGGCCATCGAGCTCTGCGCGGCGCTGGAGCCGCTGAAGATCCGCTGGGCCAGCCAGTGCGACATTCTCATCAGCAACAACGACCGGCTGCTGGCCGCCATGCAGAAGAGCGGCTGTCTCGGGCTGATTCTGGGGCTGGAAAGCCCCGATCGCGCCACCCTGGCCGAGGCGGGCAAACGATATGTCGATCCGCAGACCTATACCTGGCGCATCCGCAAAATTCTCAGCTACAACATCAGCCTCTGGGGCGCGTTCATCTTCGGCTTCGACACGGACGACTGGCAGGCGTGCATGCGCTCCGTTCGCTTCGCCCAGCGCTGCGGGCTGTCGATGAGCTGCTATCCCATTCTCACGCCCTACCCCGGCACGGCCGTCTGGCACAAGTACAAAACGCAGGGCCGCATCCTCTCGCATGACTGGGATCGCTACAACGGAACCTCCGTGGTATTCCAGCCTGAGCGAATGACGCCGTTGGAGCTGCGCCACGCCCAGATCGCAGCCTTCGCCGAGTTCTACTCGTTTCGATCGGCCGCCCGCCGGCTGGGCGTGTGGCCGTTCAAAAAGTACGGCTGGCTGACCAACCTGGCCATCTGGCGAGGGATTCATTACTACTACCACCGCAAGGGCCGCCAGATTCCGTCGTTCACGGACTTTCTGGATCCGTCGCATCCGGCCTGGCGACACGACGACGGGACGGCGACGGATGATTCGCTGGACGGTCGGGCGAACGCCCCGAGGTCCGAGACTTCGGTATCCGCTTTCGGCGCGTAATTCCCGTCACCTTGAATGATGCGTGCGGCCAGGATAGGTTCAGTGCCAGGGGTTCCGCCGCCTCCGCGGGCTCCCAGCGCGGTGATGGTCCCGCAGGCTCCAACGCCCTTTACCCGAACATGGGAGACTTCAATGAAGCGGATACGGATGGCATGGTTGTGCACCGCCCTCCTGATTCTCACGGGTTGCGGAACGGACGCGCAAGGGTTGTGGGGCGACCTGCTCGTCACGCCGGCTATCCGTGAAGCGTGCGCCGACGTGATGACCGAGTCGCAGATGATCACGGCGGTGACGATGGCCCAACTCGACCGGATCAACGGCTACATCAAGGCCCAGGAGTTGCAGGCCGCCGCGGAAGGATGCCGCACGGACCTGCTCGGCGACGACATCACGTACGAGCAGTGCATGGCCTGCAAAACGGCCATCCTGGAACAGGCTTTCGGACAATAGCGCGGAACGAGCCCGGGCGATACGTGCGGACCATCGTGGATGCCCTGGTCTCATCAACCGACGTGGAGCGGCTCCTGTTCGCATCGGACACCCGTGGCCTGTGTCTGCTGGGACACTGGTGGGTCGAAAACAACCTGCCGGGCGAGGCTCGGGCGCTCCTGGAGCGTCTGAACGTCCAGAACGATCCCCGGGGGATATGGTTTTGTGGTGTGCGGATCTGGCGCGGCCGGCAGGCCAGGAGGATCAGGCCATCCGCCTGGAAACAGCACTACTGAAATCCGATCGGCTGCCCGTGCTTCGTGTGCCGCATGTCTTGGACGCCCCTGCCAGATGGGTGGCGGCCCACCGTGACCACCCGGTTGTACTTCGTCGCTCCGCCGACGCTGCGCAGGCGCAGGGCGATCCGTCAGCGGCTCAGGCCTTTCTGAAGCGCATACAGGCCGTCACTCCGTCGAACGATTCATAGCTGTCGGCCGCCTGCCCAGGTGCTATAATGCCTCCCGTCCGGTGCTGCGGGCCGATCGGGATACACCGGGTTCACATCGAGGTGCGACATGAATGGGCGACAGGAAATCGGGGGCGATTCTCCTCCAAACCAAGGTGGGCTGCTTGACCAAGAAGATTTCGGGCTCTGTTCGAACGCTCCGGTCCCGGAGGCGCAGGAAGCCAAGGCGCGCCTTCATCGTGTTCAGGAGCAGTGCGTGCCCGCCGGCCCCATCTCCGCCGTGGGCACGTGGGAATGGGACTCGCAGACGAACGAGGTTCACGGATCGGACGAAACGCTGGCCCTGTTGGGCCTGCGGCGTGAGGAATTCGCCGGCACTCGGGATGCCCTGGCGGCGCGAATTCATCCGGACGACCGCGCCCACTGGGAGCACTCCCTCGGAGGTTGCATCCGGGAGGGCAAGGGATGCCGGATCGAATGCCGGGTGGTGCTGCCCGACGAGTCCGTCCGTTGGATTGCCATTCTGGGTGACGCGCCCCGGGATGCCGACGGCCAACGCCGAAACGTGCGGGGTGTGGTTCTGGACATCACGGAACGCAAACAGGCGGAACGGACGCTGCAGGAGAATGAACGCTTTCTCGATGCGGTCTTCGAGAGCATCCAGGACGGAATCAGCGTGCTGAGCCCGGACCTGACGATTCGACGGGTCAACGGCCTGATGCGCCGGTGGTACGCAGACGCTCTTCCCCTGGAGGGCAAGAAATGCCACCTCTGCTATCAGAACCGGGACACGCCTTGTGAACCCTGCCCGACGCTTCGCTGCCTCCAGACCGGCCGAGTCGAAAGTGACGTCGTGCGTGGGGTGCCCGGTTCAATCGTGGAGTGGGTGGAGTTGTTCAGTTACCCGATCAAGGACGCCACGTCCGGCAGGGTGACGGGCGTGGTGGAGTTCGTGCGTGACATCACACGGCGAAAGTATACGGAAGACGCGCTGGCCCTCCGCGAACGGCAGATGCGCGCGACCCTGGACAGCACGCCCAACGTAGCGGTGCAGTGGTACGATCAGGACGGCCGGGTGCTGTATTGGAATTCGGCGTCCGAGCGGATCTACGGATGGTCCGCCGCGGAGGCGCTGGGTCGGACGCTGGAGAGCCTCATTCTCTCGTCGGAAGAGGCCGCCGCGTTCCGCGCGTCTCTGGCCCGTCTGCGCGAATCGGCCGGACCGCTGGGCCCGTACGAGACGACCATCCGGCGCCGCGACGGTTCGGAGGGGGTCGTGCTCTCCACGGTGTTTGCCATTCCCGAGGTCGGCGAGTCCGCGGTATTCGTCTGCATGGACGTCGATATCAGCGAGTTGAAGCGTGCCCAGGAGGCCCTCCGGCGTAGTGAAGAAAAGCTGCGGGTCGCTCTGTTGGCCGCCGAAATGGGCACCTGGCGATGGGATGCACACGCAGGCCGGGGGACACGGAACGCCGAACTCAACCGGATTCTCGGACTGGAAGCCGTCGAATCCGTCGATTCGCTCGACGACTTCTTCTCCCATCTTCACCCGGATGACCGCAGCGCGGCACGCATCGAGTTCGAACGGGCCATTCAGGCACGAAATACCTATCTGCAGGAATTGCGGATCGTCCGGCCCGATGGAACGGTTCGCTGGCTGCGTTATCAGGGACGCCCGTTCTACGACGAGAAGGGCGCCCTGACGTACATGACCGGAGTCGCCGTCGACATCACTGCCCGCAAACAGGCCGAACAGGAGCGGGCGGACCTGGAGGCGCGCCTTCACCAGGCGCAGAAGCTGGAAGCGGTCGGTCAACTGGCCGGCGGCGTGGCCCACGATTTCAATAACATCCTGACGGCGGTGCTGGGCCACGTGGAGCTGGCTCGCGCCGCACTGGAGACGGCGGACGCGCCGAACGAAGCGCTCCTGGAATCCATTCGCGCAATCGGATACGGAGCGGAGCAGGCCGCTCGATTGACCCGCCAGCTTCTATCTCTCAGCCGGCGGCAGATCACGCAGCCGCAGGTGCTCGATCTGAATGACACCGTGACGGACATGGAGAAGATGCTGCGCCGTCTTCTCAGCGAGAACACTCTCTTCAACGTGATCCGGCCACCGAAGCTCGATCCGGTCCGCGTGGATCCCGGCCAGATTGAACAGGTGATCCTGAACCTCGTGGTCAACGCGCGGGACGCCATGCCGAACGGCGGCACCCTGACCGTAGAGACGCGGAACGTGCTTCTGACCGAAGAGTATGCGGCCAGCCATCCCCAGGCCCGCTCGGGGGCGCACGTGCTCCTCTCGGTCAGTGACACGGGTTGCGGCATGGACGCCTCGGTCATCGATCGCGCGTTCGACCCGTTCTTCACGACCAAGGATGTCAACAGGGGCACGGGCCTGGGCCTGGCCACCGTGTACGGAATCGTGCGGCAGGCCGGAGGCCACGTCACCGTCTACAGCGAAGTGGGACGGGGTTCCACGTTTCGAGTATACCTCCCGACGGTGGCGCACGGCCGATCCCCCGTCCGCGTGAAACAACACGAGAGCGGCGCCCCCGGCGGCACCGAGACCATCATGGTGTGCGAAGATGACGAAGCCGTGCGCCATCTCACGGAGCGCTTGCTCCGTGGCGCCGGATACACGGTGCTGGCCGCCCGCGACGGTGCGCACGCGGAGGGGATCTTCACCCGGCATGCCGGGCCGATCCACCTGCTGGTGACCGACGTCATCATGCCCGACACGGATGGACGCCGGCTGGCGGACCGGCTGACGAAGCGCCAGACGGGCCTGAAAGTCCTGTTCGTTTCGGGCTACACGGCGGACATCATCGTCCACCACGGCGTGTTGGAGGAAGGGATGGCGTTTCTCGAGAAGCCGTTCTCGCGGCAGAGCCTGCTCCGTCGGGTGCGCGACCTGCTGGACCGTGACAAACCCGAAGCCTGAAGAGCCCGATCTTCGGGCCAAGGCGAAGCCCGCCGAAGCGCGGCCGTCCGCACTTACCGCGCCGCGCTCAGATCGGATCAGCCATCAGTCCTCTCGGGGGATGACCGGCACGTACTCCGGATACCAGGTGGCCGCGCGGACGGTCTCCTCAATTTTGTCGTCGGGGATATTCCGCCCCAGGTTGTTGTCCTTGGCGTACTTCACGATTCTGCAGGCGATGCGGAAGCTGACATCGCGCAACTGCGTCTGACAGGGGACAATCGCGTTCAGCGCCAGTCGCTCCGGGTCCACACACTCGGCCATGGTCGCCGCGGCCACCTCGAACATGCCTTCTGTAACCTCGCGGGCCTCCGACACGATGGTCCCCAGACCCACACCGGGGAAGATGAACACGTTGTTCGCCTGGCCGAACACGTGGCGTCGACCGCCGTATTGCAGGTCCGGGAACGGGCTGCCCGTGGCCACGATCGCTCGACCGTCTGTCCATTCGACGGCCTCTGCGGGTGAGCACTCCGCTTTGCTGGTCGGGTTGCTCAGCGGCATGATGATCGGTCGCTCCACGTGACGGACCATCTCCTGGATCATCTCCTGCGTGAAGGCCCCCGCCTGGGCGGTGGCCCCGATCAGGATGGTGGGTTTCACCGCCCGGATCACCTCGACGGGGGACAACGAGGAGTCCAGATCCAGCTTGTAGTAGGCCATGGCCTCGCGCGTCAGCGCGAACTCGCGTTTGAAGACCTCGGAAATCTCCCGCCCCTCGTGCAGTAGCCCTTTGCTGTCAAACGCGACGAGGGCCCGCCGGATAGTCGTGTCGTCCGCACCCTCCCGTTGCATCGCGCTGCTGACCAGGCGGGCGATCCCCGTGCACGCCTCGCCGGCGCCGATGAACACGATCCGCTGTTTGGAGGTCGGTTGCTTCGTGATGCGCAACCCGCCGAAAATGGCGCCCAGGGTGACCGCGGCCGTGCCCTGAATGTCGTCATTGAAACAGGGAACACGTTTGGCATAGCGCTCCAGCAGACAGAAGGCCCGGTCCTTATGAAAGTCTTCCCACTGGATGATGGCGCGCGGGAACACCTCCTTGACACCCTGGACGAACGCTTCGATGAACTCGAAATACGCCTCGCCTTTCAGGCGACGCTTCGGGTAGCCGATATAGAGCGGGTCTTCCAGCAGGGTCGGATTGTTCGTACCGACGTCCAGGCTGATCGGCAGACACCGCGAGGGATGGATGCCGGCGCCCGCCACGTACAGGGCCAGCTTGCCGATGGGAATGCCCATGCCGCCACACCCCTGGTCGCCCAGGCCGAGAATGCGCTCGTTGTCCGTCACCACGATCAGCCGGATGTCGGGAAATGGAGCGTTGCGCAGAATCTCGGGGATGTCGTTGATGTCGTCCGGCGTCAGCCAGATGCCGCGGGCGCTGCGGAAAATGTGGCTGAATTTCTGGCACGCTTCGCCCACCGTCGGCGTATAGACGATAGGCATCAATTCCGCCATGTTATCCACCAGCGTCCGGTAGAACAGGACCTCGTTGCGGTCCTGCAGGGCCGCCAAAGCGATGTACCGGGCCAGCGGCGTGGGATTCAGCCGGTTCTGCTCCATCGCGACCTTCACCTGATCCTCGATTGTCGTGACGGCGTATGGAATCAGACCCCGCAGGCGGAGCATCTGCCGCTGCTCCCGGGAAAACGACGTGCCCTGATTGGTCGACGGATTCTTCAGCAGCCAGACATTTGACTTGCGGGTGACGATCGCCTTGGTACCACCCAGGCTCGCTGAGCTTTTGTGCTCCACTGATCCGACTCCTTTGGAAAGGGACCGGGGTTCCGGCGGACCTGGCCTCGATCAAACGTACCGTAGCTGCACGCGGCACGACAGATCGCTCATTCTAGCGAACAGAAATGCCCCTGTCAGCACTCAAAAAAAGCAGACCGCCCCCCGACTGCCGTGTCCGTTTCGCCCCCAGCAGTGCGAACACCCCCCCCGGTGGGCCGTCACGGAGGCGCCTGAACGATTCTCGAACGATCTCCCGCCGCCGGCAAACGGCAGCCCGCCTACTCCGGGCGCACGATCGGCACGTACTCGGGGTACCACATCGCCTTGCGCACCGTCGGCTCGATGTCATAATCCGCAATGTGACGACCGAGATGGTTGTCCGAAGCGTATTTGACGATCGCACACGCGATCCGCCGGCTGACCTCCCGCAGGTCGCTCTGTGGAGGAAACAAAGCACCGGATTCCAGCCGCTCCTGGGTCACACAGTCCGACAGCGTTCGGGCCGCCACGATGAACACGTCGTCCGGTATCTCCCGCATGCCCGAAACGATGGCGCCCAGCCCGATCCCGGGGAACGCGAACACGTTGTTCGCCTGACCGATGACGTGCCGCCGCCCTTTGAAATCGACAGGGGCGAACGGGCTGCCCGTGGCCACGATAGCCCGTCCCTTGGTCCAGGTGATCGCCTCCGTCGGCGTACACTCGGCCTTGGCGGTCGGGTTGCTCAGCGGCATGATGACCGGCCGGTCCGTGTGTTTGGCCATTTCCTCGATCATTTCCTGCCGGAACAGCCCCTGGCAGGCCGTCGCCCCGATCAGCACGGTCGGCTTGAACGCAGCGATCATCTTCTCCGGCGGAATGTTCTCGTCCGGCAGGCCGTACCTCGCCAGCGACTCTGGCGTCGCGGCAAACACTTCGGAATAGGGCTCCAGGGGGGTCCGGTTCGCTCGCACCAGCCCGTGAACGTCGTACATCATCTGGGCTTCGCGAATCTCCCGCGCCTCGGCGCCCGCCTCACGCAACGCCGTGACCACTCGACGGGCCGTCCCCGTGCATGCCTCGCCCGCCCCCATGTACATGATCCGCTGTTTGCGGATATTTCCGTTCAGCAGCCGCATAGCGGAGAAGATGCCGGCCAGGGCGCACGAACCGGTGCCCTGAATGTCGTCGTTAAAGCTCAGCACCTGCCGCCGATAGTGGTCAAGAATCTTGAACGCCTGGGTGTTGTGGAAGTCCTCCCACTGCACGAGGGCACGTGGGAACACGCGTTTGACCCCCTGAACGAACGCTTCAATGAACGCGTCGTATTCCTCCCCCCGCAAGCGACGTTTGCGGTAGCCCAGGTACAGCGGATCCTCCAGCAGCCGCGGATTGTCCGTCCCCACGTCCAGGCTGATGGGCAGGCATTTGGATGGGTGAATTCCCGCAGCCGCCACGTACAGGGCAAGCTTGCCAATCGGGATTCCCATGCCCCCGCATCCCTGGTCTCCGATCCCCAGAATCCGTTGGTTGTCTGTGACCACAATCAGCCGCACGTCGTGAAACGGAGCGTCCCGCAGAACCTGAGGAATATTGTGCAGATGGTCTGGAGTTATCCACAATCCTCTGGCAGATCGAAAGATATGGCTGAATTGAGCGCAAGCTTGGGCGACCGTCGGGGTGTACACGATCGGCATGAACTCGATCAGATTCTCTACCAGCACCCGGTAGAAAAGCACTTCGTTGCGATCCTGCAGACTGGCCAGCCCGATGTACTTCTCCAGGTCATTGGGCTTGGCGCGGATGTGCTCCAGTTCCAATTGCACCTGCTCGTCGATGGTGCAGACCCGGTGGGGCAGCATACAGCCGAGCCGTAGACGCTCCCGCTCCTCATGAGTGAACGCCAGACCCTTGTTCGTATTCGGATTCTTCAACAGCCAGATACCCGACTCCGAGGTCACTATCGCCTTGGGGCCAATCAGTTCTTCCATTGTCCTCACAGCTCCGTCTTGCGGGACCGCCTGCCTCGTGTTTACCGCCCGAACAGACGCCTTCGCCACTCCCAGCCGATCTGGGGTTATCTGCACGGCAAGATTCGTGCCGAACGTCACAATCTCACTCTGACCCCGGCTCAGACCCCGCCAGGTCAACCTTCGGCCCAAGGTTTCGCGGTAACCGGGGAAATGTCCGCGATTGGGTACCCCTTTTCGCTTCCGGGGGCAAATCGATAAGCTCTCCGGCTGCGGAAGCCCTCGGGAGAGCGCCTCCTGGGGTCGCCTGCAGGAGAGATCGGAATGATCCTCATCGTGCTGCTTGCGGTCGCAGGTCTGGCGGCGGGCCTGCTGGGTGGCCTGCTCGGGATCGGTGGCAGTATCGTGATGATCCCGTGCATGAGGGAGCTTCTGCAGGGACAGGCCCACGGGAGTCAGCACCTCTACCAGGCCGCGGCCATGATCGTCAACTTCTTCGTGGTCTGCCCGGCCGTGTACCAGCACGTCCGGGCCCGGGCGATTATCTGGCCTGTCGTCACCTGGCTGGCGCCGACCGCTTGCGTCTGTGTGCTGGGCGGGGTCATGCTCAGCGAGCTGCCGGTGTTTCGGCACGCGGGGGAGGTGTACCTCGCCGGCGTATTCGGCCTGTTCCTGTTCTACGTCGCGGCAGTGAACTTCCGCCGTCTGTTTGGCTCCGGACGCGCCCTGGCGTCCGAAAGATGGGAGCCCAGGGGGGCCGTGCGCGCCGGGCCGATCGTGGTCGGGATGGCCGTTGGGCTGGTCGCGGGCCTGCTCGGTGTGGGGGGTGGCATCGTCTCGGTCCCCCTCCAGCAGCGGCTTCTGCGTATGCCACTGCGCAACGCCATCGCCAACTCCGCAGTGACGATCATCCCCTTGAGCGTGATCGGAGCCTGCCTGAAGAACCAGCAACTGGTGGCCCACCACGGTTTCCACCTGCGCGAGTCTCTTTTCCTGGCGGCGATCCTGATCCCGACGGCCATCGCCGGCGGTTTCGTGGGCGGCCGCCTGACCCATTCTCTCCCCTTGCGGGCGATCCGCGCCGCGTTCGCCGCACTGATGCTGGTGGCGGCCTTTCGTATGTTGCTTAAGGCCGCGGCCACCATCGGTTGAAGGCGCCAAGGACGGCGGCGGACAAACCGGCGATATCTGCGCACGGCCAGGCCGTAAGGTGTTGAGAGAACCCATCCGGGCCGGAACCGCCCTGCACCGCTCCCCAGCTGATCGACGATACACCCCCGGGCCAAGCCCCGGCGGGGCGCCACCGACCGCGGCCTGCCTGAAAACCGGCTTGTGACCGACAACGGGAGGCAATCATGAGAAAGCAGATTCACAACCTTGTACCGCTGCTGATGATATTGCTTTGGAGCGTAAGCGGGTGCGGCAAGAGCGAACTGGCCAAGGAGTTCCGCGAGGCCGCCGCCGATAGCTTCCAGACCAGCATCCGCGCGCTGGCCGACGGACTGATCGACGGGGCATTCGCCGTTTACGATCCGGGTTCCTGAGAACCGCTTTCGGACCCCTCGGAAAGCATTCCCATCTGCCCATCTGGCGATTGCGGCCAGAACTGCGCGGAGACACGCCGGGCCTGCGCATCGGCCCGATACTCCGCGGACCCCGCCGCAAGGTCACGCGGCCGTTCGATCTCGTACCGGAGCATCCGGTAGGGACGCTGCTGGGCTCCAAACCGGTGATGCTCCTCTCCGCGGCATGCGAACCCCACCCGTTCATAGCAACGAACCGCCGGCGTATTGTCGGGAAACACGATCAGGGATATCCGCTCTGCGAAAAACTCCGCAAAACCCGCCTCAACCAGCCGGCGGACAAAAGCCTCGCCCCAGCCCCGCCCACGGAATCGCGGATCCCCCAGCACGTGGCCGATCCATAGATGCTCGTCGTTCGTTCGCATGGGATTCAACTCGCCGTAGAGGCAAGGAACCTTCTGCCCGGGCGGAAAGCCCACATAAGCCCGGCCGTTCGGCCGCACCCATGCCAGCACCTTCTGAGGCGTAAGAGGCGGAGGAGTGGTTGGCGTGAGCTGGAAAAGCTCCGTGTCGTCGCGCACCCACGCGGCCACAACCGGGGCGAACCTCGCCTCAAACCGACGGATGACCAGCTTCTCAGTCTTTTCCACGGAGCCTTCGTTCCGCCTCAACAGAACCATCCGGAACGGCAGATGTCGATGACACTATCGTATCAATCGGCCCCCTGTCGTCCACGATGCCGGGAACCCCTTCGCCATCGACTGCCGGGGATCACTGCCGCGCGATGTCCAGACTGTCGACCCCGTCCTGAAGACGTGTAAGGAGACTCTCCAGGTCTCCGAAGCACTGTGACGCGCCGGCTTGGGTCAGACACTTGGCCGTCCGGGGGCCATTCGTGATGCCCACGCAGGGCAGGCCGGCGTCGCACGCGGCTCGAACCAGACGATCATGGCCGGCCAGAACCAGGGACCGTTCCTCCCGGTCCGCCAGCTCCAGAAGGCGCCGAACCCGCTCTTCAGGGTCACTGGGCAGGCTGACGATCGGATCGCCGAACGAGCCGATCCGCTGGAGGACTTGCTGACGGGCATCCGCATTGGAATGCAGCGTGAGCAACTGCAACGCCAGGCGCGGACGGACGGACATCAGACGCGCCGCCTCCGGCCACGGCACCATGCGGCCCACACACTCCTCCGTATCCAGAAGGGCCGCAAACGCCTCCTGAAACGCCCGCCAGTGACGTGGCTTCGATTCGCGCAGCAGAACGCTCTCGGCAGCGGCACTCCGCACAAGCCGCCAGAAGGTGGCCGGATGGATCCGGGCCAGCCCGAGCCTGGCAACCGCTTGTTGATAGGCGTGCCAGTATGCCGGCTGCACGTCCAGCAGCGGGCCATCTACGTCAACCAGTACTTTCATGAACGTCAGGAGGTCTGCCGCTCTCTATTGTTGCGGCTTCCAGGACGTGGAGAAAACACCCCCGATCACGGCATGCAACCTCTCCGGCGGGCGCACCCCACGCCCCCAGAATCCGTTGGTTCTGTCTCGTACGGAACAAGTACTCCCGAAAGCCCCGGAACGGCCACACCCAGCCGATGCCTGCACTCGCGGACCGGCCAGACTCTCCGCTCAGCGGCTGAACTCCTCGCGGAGCTCACGTTCCGCTTGCAGCCAATCCGATTCCGGATCACCCGGCGCGCCGTTGCGCGAGAGGAAGATTTTGTAGGCGCGAGCCTGAATATCCTCCATGGTGGGCTCCCGGCGCACCGGCTTCTTCGCTTTCGGCTGAGGTTCAGTCCCGACAGCCGAGGAAGCGGAGGCAGAAGCCGAACTCCCGATCAATCCGGGGGATTCCGGTTGATCAGACTTCTTCGAAGCGTACGAGTCGCTAATGCTCTTTGACTGTTTCGCCATAATCCATTCTCTCCTGCTTTGCCCAAGCACAACCCGCAGAGGCCCCTTCTTACCGCCCTCCGCAGCCCTCGTCAAGATGCCTGAAAACGGCGCGCTTCTGTCCTGGGGCACTCCAATGGGTCGACGCGGCGCGTGTCCGGCTCCCCACCGCGACGCCGGTTGCCGGCGAGTCAGCAGGACTGACTGCCAGAACGGACACGTGACTGGCACCGGTATCGGTGCCACGGTCCTGATGCTGATATCGCCACTTCTCCCGATAATCTGGAGTCCGAAACGCCATTAGGGCTCCGGGGCAGGCTATGAGCTCATGGACTGGCCGATCGCCTGGCAGATGGCCTCCACTTCATCGGGCACTCGGACGGGCGAATTGGCCATGCGTCCGCAGGGTGTCACCGGCTCCGGCCATTTCGCAAGCTTGGCATCGATGCCGGCATGGTATTTCACAGTCGCGTCGGGATCCTTCAGCCCGTGGCCAGTCAAAATGCACACCACGCGCTCCTCGCGACCAATCACTCCCTCATCCCGCAGCAGGTGCAATCCTGCAACAGTGGCTGCGGAAGCCGGCTCACAGGAATACCCGAACCGCCCCACCATGGCCTTGTGATCCAGAATTGTGTCGTCGTCGACATGGCGGACCACTCCGTTCATGGCGTCCAAGGCACGCAAGGCTTTGGACAGGTTCACGGGACGATTGATCTCGATGGCGCTGGCGATGGTGTGGGCCCGCAGGCCGGTCGCGTCCATTTCCTGGTAGCAGCGGTTGACGATCTCGTCGTCGACTCTCCCGCCGTTCCACCGGAGACCGCGCTGGTTGTACAACTCTTCCAGCGTGCGGGCCCCCGTGGCGTTGATGATGGCCAGGCGCGGAACCTTTTGCACCAACCCGAGTTGCAGAAGCTCTGTCCACGCCTTTCCGAAGGCGCTGCTGTTGCCCAGATTCCCGCCGGGCACGATGATCCAGTCGGGCACCTCCCAATCCAGGCCTTCCAGCACCCGGTACATGATGCTTTTCTGGCCTTCCAGGCGAAACGGGTTGAGCGAGTTCAACAGATAGAGGCTAAGTCGATCCGACAGCTCGATCACCCGTCGCATGCAGGCATCGAAATCACCCTCGATCTGGAGGGTCAGCGCGCCGTGGTCCAGAGCCTGGGACAGCTTGCCGTACGCGATTTTGCCGCTGCCAATGAAGACGATGCCCTGTACCGGCGGCTCGTTGGCGGGAGCCGCCATCGACGCATACATGGCCATGGATGCACTGGTATTGCCGGTCGAGGCGCACGCCACCCGCCGCCGACGGAGGAATCGGGCCATCGTGAACCCGGCCGTCATCCCGTTGTCCTTGAAGCTTCCGGATGGGTTGAATCCCTCATATTGCAGAAACAGACAACCCTGTTTCACCTTGAGTTGGTCCGCCAACCGATCCGCCTGCTGGAGCGTAGTCCGACCTTCCCCCACGGTTACAATGTCATCCAACCTGGCAAAAGGCAGCAGTTCACGAAACCGCCACACCCCGCTGTAATCGGCCCGCGCTGCCAGGTGCCGACCAGAGGTACCCCACCGGCGCTCAAAAAACGCCAAGCTCTGGGGCACGGTAAGCTTGTCCCAATCGTACGCGACGTCGAGCAGCCCCCCGCATTTGCGGCACTGGAAGAGCACTTCATCCAGGGCATAGGTTTCGCGGCAGTCAGTCCGGATGCACTGTTGATACGCATGTTCTTGCATGACCCCATCTTCCGCTCGGAGGGCGGTTCTGTCCATACAGGTAAGATCGCAACACTGGGAGCCGGTCGGTCAAACACGTCGTTATCAGCCGGATGGGCGTCGGGCCAGGGGTTCGTAGTGGTCGGCCTGGCGTTCCCACAGAATTCGACGATGAGATCCCGCCTCTTCCGCTTGGGCCCTCGCACGGCAAATCCTCAAAATCCCCGCCGCCAGAAGGCGCCGGCACCTGTCAGCCAGAGGCTGGCACTTTTCGGCAAGCATTGCGGATCGAGCCTGCTGTGGCTCCGCACCTTCGGAAATGGTCAGGATGGGGCGGGTCTCTTCGAGGACGGCCTGTATTCGCTCCGTGATGTGGAACAGCCCGATCCAATCGCGAAGGGGCGAGGGCGGCGTACCATCTCGGGTCAGCCGGGACACGTTCCGGACCACCTGTTGCAGGAGACGCGCGGCCCATTCCAGCCGCATCCGAGCGGCTGGGGCGACGATTGATCGCGGGATGCTTTGCGTCGGCAGGAAGCCGGTGCCTCCGCAGAACAGGCACGGGGAATGACCGGCACCGTTACAGGTTTCGCAGAAGCGGCCGTTGGCGGTGAAAGTGGGCCTGCCCCCGCAGATGTCGCACGTCATTCGGCCGTCTTTGCAGACGTAACACGGGGCCCGGGCGAACGCTTTGGCCAGGGCGTGTGCGACCTCTGCCCCGCCCTGCTGCACAACGGCGGCGGCCACGTCGGATCGCCCACACGGCCGCAGGGCGCGGGCCAGGATTTCGAAGCGGCGCACGGCTTCCGCGTATTCGCGCCGGGCCACGCAGGCGCGAATGAGGGACGCACCATCCGAAATGGAAGTGCGAACGGCCATGCGAAAACCTCGCTGCGGAGTACGCCATACACGTCTGAGAGCCTCCAACGCCGGGAAGACAAGGACTCGCCGTCCATGCCCTCCATCGGATTATACGCCCGCCGATAGGCCGGTGTTTGGTTCCGGCGCCTCATATCGTACACAATCGTACACACAGGCCTGCCATCTGCGATCGGAAGGCCGTTTGCACCCCGATGCCGCGAGTTTGCGTGGGGGCGAGACATCGCGGTAAACTGGGACATACGCGGGCAGGGTCTTCCGATTTCAATTCAGGAGCAGTGCGATGTGGCGTCTGAACCCGGCGCGGGCGATGTGGATGGCGTGCGTGCTGACGGCTGCGATGATGTCTGGCTGTGGGGCGGGGGGCGGCGGTGGCGGCGGGGGCATCGATGCCACCGACAACGACAATACCACGGTTCCAGACAAGTTCTCCTTATGGACTGAAGGAACCCGATTGCGGGGAGCAAACGTCTACCAGCGGCGCGTGTATCCCGAGCTTGACGGAGACGAGTTCATGGGTACCGATCCCGTTGGCCCGCCGCTGACGCAGGCGGACTTCGACGACCTGGCCGCTTACGGGGCCAACTACGTGAATCTCTCTCATCCCGGTTTGTTCACCGAGAAGCCGCCTTACCAATTGGATCGGGACGTCGAGGACAACCTGGACCGCCTCCTGGACATGGCGGCCGAGGCCGACCTGTTCGTCGTGATCACGTTTCGCACGGGACCCGGGCGAAGCGAGTTCTCCTTTTTCTGGGGGCAGGACACGCAATCGGATCCGGTAAATGGCTGGTTCGATCCGGGCTACCACAACGATACCGTCTGGGAAAGCCAAGCCGCCCAGGACGCCTGGGCGCAGATGTGGCGATACGCGGCGAATCGCTATAAGGACAACCCCATCGTCGTGGGTTACGACCTGATGTGCGAGCCGAACGCCACGACCCTCTTCTTCGACATCTGGGCCGAGGTGGAAGATTTCTACCCAGCCCAGGCCGGCACGTTGTACGACTGGAACCGGTTCTACCCCAGCATCGTGACCGCCATCCGTGAGGTCGATGCTGACACTCCGATTCTCGTGCAACCCACAGGCTGGGGCGCGGCCATCTGGTTGCCGTATCTGGAACTGACCGACGATGAACGGACGGTATACACGATTCATCAATACGAACCGTCCGACTACACACACCAGCCGCTCGATTCGCTCGATATCGCCTACCCGGGAACCCTGGACGGCGGGGAGGCATTCAACCGGGCGTGGCTGGACAGATTCTTGAGCGCAACCGTGGACGACTTCGTGGCTAGGCACGCCCGCCCGGTGGCCGTCAACGAGTTCGGTCTCCAGCGGTTCGAACCCGGTGGGGCCGCTTTTTTGCGGGATCTGCTGAACGAGTTCGAGGCCCGAGGCATAAACCATGCCCTGTGGGAGTGGTCGCCGTCCTGGCCGGAGCAACAGTTGTACAACGATGCATTCAACTTCCGCCATGGCCCCGACCCGGAAAACCATAAGAACACAGACAATGATCTGGGCGACGCGGTCCAGGCCAATTGGTCCCGCAACACACTCCGCCCGTCCAACGTAACGTTCCTCGGAGAGTAAAACCGGGAGAGCCCTTGCCCGTTTCCGCCTTCCGGACCGGCGCCGGTCTGTTCACGACGTGGGCCTGGCCGTAGGATGGGCAGTCACTATGGGCTGGCGGCATTGGTGGGTTCGTCGAGGGTGGGGCTTGGCCATCGGGGCGGCGGTGACGGCCGCCATGATCCTGGCCAGCGTTCTGGGTCTGTTCGACCGGCTGTCGCTGGCGCTGCTGGATTACGGTTTTCGACATGTCGCGCACATCGACGCCGACCCACGGATCGTGCTGGTCGACATCGACGACCGGACAATCGAGCGGATCGGCCGCTGGCCGTGGCATCGGCGTGACGTCGCCGACCTGATCGGTGCACTGAGCGAATGCGGCGCGGGCATAATCGCGGTCGACATTGTCTTTTCCGAGCGGCAGGCCCCGCGTCTGGAGCATCCATCCCTGACGGCGGCCTCCGCCGTCGATCCGCCCGCAACGGTTCTCGGCGACGTTTCGCTGGATGACGCCATTCACGACGATCGGGAACTGGCCGGGGCGATCCAGAAGGCAGGCAACGTCTACCTGGCCATGTTCAGCAAGCTGGCCAGTCCGGCTCACGAAGAGCCGGTCCCGTCTCTGGCCAGCGGCATGGACGGATCGCAGCCCTTGTTTGACCAGGCGGTGCGCTGCGCCGGCGGACTGGATGCCGACGCCCTGGCGCCTCCTGATTCGGACTGGGGCCCGGGCTTCCGCAGAATCGTGGAAGCTCTGGCGCCGGACTTCTCGCTCACAGACTCGGATGTCGCCGACCGGACCGGCCTGCCGCCGACGTTTGTGGAGCGGTGGGCCCCACGAGCACGACGGCTGGCGGCTTTCTACCACGTGGAGCGTGCCTTGGCGGCGCATCAGGCACCTGCGCCGTTTGAAGAGGTGCTGCGTGTCGTGCTTCCACTCGTCGGCGCGGACGAACAGTCTTCCGCGCGGGCCGAGCTTCGACTGGCGTACGACCAGGTGCGAGCGATGGAAGCCGCCGCCCATGCGTGGAGCAGCGCGGATCGGACAGTGCAACCGTGGTTGGCCCGCGCGTACGACGTGGCAGCTCCCCTGCCCGAGCTTGGTCGGGCGGCCCGCGGCGTGGCGCTGGTCACGTTTGAGCCGGATAACGTGGACGGCGTTCTGCGTCATCTCCCCCTGCTCAGCACGGTCGGCAACACGGTGGTGCCGCACCTCAGCTTCGCGGTGGCGTGCGATCTGCTCCGGATCGACCTGGCCCGGACCACCGTTGCTCCAGGCGGCACGTCGCTGGAGTTCGTGAATCGGGACCGCGACCGGCGCTGGCGCATTCCCGTCGGGCCGGACGGCAAAACGCTCATCCATTGGCACGTGGACATGCGACGGCCATCCTGGGACGGAAGCTTCACTCACCTGCCCGCGGCTCGCATCATGGAGATTCCAAGGAACCGTCGAGCCATTCAGGCCAACCTGGATCTGCTGGCCCTCACGCGCGCCCGCGCCGTTCAATTGCGTTTCCGCGATCAGCCCGAGGCCTGGGCCGATTACGCTCGGCAGATCGCCGCCCGGAACGCCCTGCGGCGCGAAGGTGTCGTCGTGGAGGATGGCTTCGCCGCTGTCCACGACACCGAGCGCCAAACCACCGCCTGGCTGGAACTGACCTGGAGGGAAACGGAGGGGCTGACGCCGGAGAACGCGGAGGAAGCCGCCTTCCTTGATGAAATCCACACGCTTCACCGACAGCTCGTGATCGGAGACCTTGCCCGTCAGGTTCAGGCGAAAAACGCCGCCCTGGAAAAACGCAACCAAACGCTTGCGGAAGGACTCCGGCCGATCCTCAACG
>JBPOIK010000212.1:0-3336 GCA_052034525.1 Planctomycetota bacterium | reverse complement strand
CCAGAGTTGCACCCGACACCAACAAGCCTGCGCCTGGGGCGGCATCTGAATCAGCCCAGCCAACCCAGACGCAGCCTGGAGCGCCGTCCCTATCGGACAAGGAGATGATTTGGCTGGCTTGTGGCGTTGCCGGGGTGGTGGTATTGGCGGTAGGCTGGGGGTGGCTGAGCGCGCCAAGACGCCGGAAGGCGCGCCGGTGAGGCTGGAAGGACCTGGGCGTATGGAGCAAGTCTTCGATCCGTATCACGTCTGGCTGGGCATCCCGCCCCAGGAGCAGCCGCCAAACCATTATCGGCTGCTGGGGATCGCGCTCTATGAGAGCAGTGCCGACGTGATCGCCACGGCCGCCGACCGGCAGATGGGCCACCTGCGGACCTTCCAGTCGGGCAAGCACTCGGTTCTCTCACAGCGGCTCTTGAACGAGGTAGCGGCGGCCAAAGTCTGCCTGCTCAGTCCGGTCAAGAAGGCGGCCTACGATGAGCAGTTGCGGGAGCACTTGCAGCCCAGCCCTCCCGAGGAGTCCGCCCCATCCCCCGTCGATTCCTCGCCTTGGGCGCATCCCGTCGCGGCCCAGGATACCTCGGCAGATTCCTCTCAATGGGCTGCCATCCTTGACGATTCTTCGTCCCTCTCCCGCCGAGAGAGGGCCGGGGTGCGGGCGGGTACTTCGAGCCACTCGGCCAGGAAACGGCGAACGAGTCTCGGGCCGATGATCGCCGTCGCCATCAGCGGCGCGTTGCTGGTCGCGGGATTCCTCGTTTGGAACGCCTCTCAGCGATCAGGCAACCCCCCGCAGCAAGCCGCCCTTGCCCATCCGGGTCAGAAGAACAAGAACGAACAGCCCAGAGGGAGGCAGGATTTCGACCAGTCCGAAGCGGGTGGTGGACAACTGATTGGCGAGACCGACAATCCACCTGTTCAGACAGAACCGAATGCACCGCCAGGCCCGCCGGAAGACTTGCTCGCCAAACCGGGACCTACGACGCCAAGTCAGCCGATCGCGCCCGACCCATCGCAGAAGCCACCCATCCCCGATCCTCAGCCTGCCGCCCCTGTGACGAGGCCGATCTTCGAGAAGCCCACCGAACCTGTCGAGAAACCGGCAGTGCCGTCCTTCGACTTCTCGAACGAGAAGCCGGCCAACAAGCCAGCAGAGCCGAAGAAGCGGCTTCCCGTGCCCGACGAAGCAGCGCAGCAGAAGATCGCCGCGCAGATCGGCAACATCTATAATCCCGGCCGTGCCAAGACGCCGGCCGAGAAAAGCAGGCTGGCCTATCAGCTTCTCCAAGCGGCCAAGGCGTCCAAGAATCAGGACGAGCGGTACGTGTTGCTTCGCCAAGGGCGCGAGCTTGCCGGCCAGGCAGGCGAAGTGGCCCTGGCTCTCCAGGCCATCGAGATGACGGCGGATTTCGACATCGACCTGCTTGAAGAGAAGACCACGACCTTGCTTGCCTTTGCCGACAAGGCCCAAAGCGCCGAACAGATCAGGGCGTCTTTCGACGGCGCACGACGGGTGATCGCTCAATCGTTATCCGATGGCCGCTACAAGGCTGCTTCCGATCTCGCCAACGCCGTGTGCCGGGCCTGTCAGCGCTCGCAGGGGAAGGAGTTCCGCAAGAAGGCGATTGACCAGCGGGATTGGGTGCGGGCGTATTGCCAGCGGCAAGAGCAGCGCCAAGAGGCCGAGGCGAAGTTGAAGGCCGATCCCGACGACGCCGGCGCTCATCTCCTGCTGGGGTGTTACTACTGCCTGGACGACGATTGGAGAAACGCTCTACCCCACTTGGCCAAAGCGAGCGACGCCGAGTTGCGGCAGTTGGCCCAACGGGAGTTTTCGCCCCCGAGCGAGCCGAACGAGCAGATGAAGTTGGCCGACGCCTGGTGGGCGTTGGCACAGGCCCGGCAGGGCGAGGAGCGCGATTCATGGCTGCTCCGAGCCGGCTACTGGTACGACCGCGCGCATCCCAAGCTGTCCTCTGGCCTGGAACGCCTGAAAGCCGAAAAGCGTCTAGAGGAACTCGTGGAAGTCCACCAGCGCCGCGCCACCAGCCGTCGTCTGCTCCAACCCGACAAGGACTCGGCCAAAGACCTGTGGAACGATCTGTTCTGAGAGCGATTGGCGACCTTCTCGACGCCCGTGGCCATACTCGGGTTGGCATTGCCGGACGATTCTGTGAATCGCTCGACACTTGATTCTTGACGCACTTCCGCTATGGACTGCAATGCGGTCTGGCATCCAAGAATCGAGCATCTCCGGCGGCACGACAATCCTGGATTGTCTGGATTCCCCGAAAGATGTAGAATCACCGCTGGGCACTGCGCGGGTTCCGTGTCGGAGGAAGAGCAAATGCAGCGATGGCCAATGCTTCTCACCGTGCTTTTAGCCACGGCCACCGCTGTGCCGGGTGCCGACGCATCGCCCCAAGCAACCGATTGGGAATAAAGGGGACAGGCGCATATATTGAGCAAGATGGGCGAGATAGCTTCGATCATCGACATTCTTTGTCAGGCCGGCCGCGACGACGGAGAGTCGATTGCAGCCCGAGTTGCTCCGCAGTTTGCTCGATCCAGGTGCCAAGCGGGAACAAGGTGGAACTCACCGATTGGAAGTGCGGTGCAGACTTCAAGAGCCAAGTCGATATTGCCGACCCGCTGAAGATCGACTGGTATTTCATGCCGCAAGGGGAAACAGAATGGTCGGAGGCTGGCCGCTCGCAGAACCAACTCTATTTGACCTACGATGACCCAGACCCTTCCATTACGCTCTATCATACGCTGCTCGACATCGGCTGTAGGAACGCGCATGGACAGACAACCTCCAGCGCGTGCATTACAACGATCTGGAGCGAGTTCACTGACTTGGTGGTTCGGCGGATTGACGGGACACAGATGACGTATTGGGGACCTTATGCCCAGGACCACGGCGTGTTCACAACGGCTGGACTCTTGGAGCACGCCGATGGACGATGCGGTGCGTGGGCCAATATGCTCGTTGACACGTTCCGCACCCAGGGCATTCAGTCTTCCAGCTTCCGGGGTATCATCACGAAGGATACTCCCAGGGGTACAGGATTCGGCTTCGATGTCAGGAGCAGCATCCCAGCGCAAGGCAACGAGCACCCGCACAACACTTTCACCGACGGCCATGCTGTGGTGGTTGTGGGGACAACGATTTATGATCCATCCTACGGAGTTCAGAGAGCGAGCCTCATCGAGTGGGAAGACGCCGCTGTGGATGTCTTCAGATACCGGGATGTGCTTGGATTCCTGTTTACTGAACCCAATACCCTGGGTGACGAGCAAACGCGATTGATTATCCCGTGAACCTGATGGTAC
>JBPOIK010000128.1:0-8866 GCA_052034525.1 Planctomycetota bacterium | reverse complement strand
TTGTCGCGACAGTTGAATGACACTGGGTTTCATGGGCGTTCCCTTTCTGCCGGATGGACCGGCGTTCGTAATTATCTGGGAACGCCCATCTTACGCGCGGCCTCATTACAGCGCAACTTTATTTAGTCGGCAAGGGCCTCGACTCCGGGCGGGTCTACGAGCCGATTCTTGACGCCAGCCAACTCGCCGGGCTGCTGGTCAGTCCCGACCAGCCGCCATTCGACACCGACGCGGTAGAGTTTCGCTTGGGGGTCGAAGCGCTCCGGCTGGCATTGGCCTACGAGTACGACCCGTATTTCTCGCTCTCTATCGCGCGGGTCGATCCACTCCCTCACCAGCTTGAGGCCGTGTACGACTACTTCGTTAAACTGCCGCGCATCCGCTTCTTGTTGGCGGACGATCCAGGCGCCGGCAAGACCATCATGGCCGGCCTGCTGCTCAAGGAACTGAAGATCAGGGGCTTGGTCAAGCGGACACTCATCGTCACACTGGCAAACCTGACCTTCCAGTGGCAGCGCGAGCTTAAGGACAAGTTCCGCGAGACATTTGAGATCATCCGCGGCGATGTGCTGCGTGCCAACTACGGCACGAACCCCTGGCAGGACAAGAACCAGGTCATCACGTCGGTCTCGTGGGTCTCACGCATCGACGATGCTCGCGAGAGCCTGCTTCGCAGCCAGTGGGACTTCATCATCGTCGATGAAGCACACAAGATGTCCGCGTACAGCCCGGACAAGAAGACGCTCGCGTATGAACTCGGCGAGCACCTTTCCGGCATGACGGACCATTACCTGCTCATGACGGCCACGCCGCACAAGGGCGACCCGGCGCATTTCTGCCTCTTCCTGCGGCTGCTCGACGCCGACGTATACGGCGACGTCAAGAGCCTCGAAGAGGCCATGCAGCGGAACTCGGCGCCGTTCTACCTGCGCCGCACGAAGGAAGCCTTGGTCACGTTCCCCGACCCCGACAGCGGGCAGATCAAGAAGCTCTTCACGAAGCGGAACGTCCAGACCGTCAGCTTCCAGATCGACAGTGACGAGTGGGACCTGTACGACGCGCTCACCCGTTACGTCGAAGACCAGTCGATCAAGGCCCAGTCGGCCAACGCGACGACTGGCCGGGCCGTCGGCTTCACGATGGCCATGCTCCAGCGCCGGCTCGCCTCCAGCGTGTACGCCGCGCGTCGCAGCCTGGAACGGATGCGCGAGAAGCGCGAGAAGATTCTGGAGAATCCCCAGGCGTACCGGCAGGAGCAGATTGCCAAGAAGCTCCCCGAGGACTTCGACGACCTGCCCGAGGACGAACAGCAGGAGATCATGGCCGAGTTGGAGGACGTGGTTGCCTCCGTTGACCCGGCCGCGCTGCGTGAGGAGATACTCCAACTGACGCGGCTCATCGACCAGGCACGGCTGCTCGAACAGCGCGAGGTCGAAAGCAAGCTCAGCCGCTTGCGCGAGGTGCTGTCCGAGCAAGGTGTGTTCAAGGACCCGTCCATGAAGCTCCTGCTGTTCACGGAGCACAAGGACACGCTGGACTACCTCAAGGGCAGACTCACCGACTGGGGCCTGACCGTCACGCAGATTCACGGCGGCATGAAGATCGGCGACCGCGACATGCCCGGCACGCGCATTTACTCAGAGCGGGAGTTCCGCGAGTCCGCCCAGGTCCTCGTCGCCACCGAAGCCGCGGGCGAAGGTATCAACCTTCAGTTCTGCTGGTTCATGATCAACTACGACATCCCGTGGAACCCCGTCCGGCTGGAACAGCGCATGGGTCGCATCCACCGGTACGGACAGGAGAAGGACTGCCTGATCTTCAACTTCGTTGCGACGAACACGCGCGAAGGCCGCGTGCTCCAGAAGCTTTTTGAACGCTTGGAGCAGATCGAGGCCGACCTCGACCCCCAGCGGACCGGCAAGGTCTTCAACGTCCTCGGCGACCTGTTCCCCGCGAATCAACTGGAAAAGATGATCCGCGACATGTACCTGCACAACCAAACCGAGGAGAGCATCAAGGCCCGCATCGTCGAGGAGGTGGACACCGAGCGGTTCCGCCGGATTACCGACTCGACGCTCGAAGGCCTAGCGAAGCGCGAATTGAACCTGTCGGCCATCGTCGGCAAATCCGCCGAGGCCCGTGAACGTCGCCTCGTGCCCGAGGTGATCGAGGACTTCTTCATCCACGCCGGCCCGGTCGTCGGCCTGCTCCCGAAGGAATCGCCCGTCGGCAGCCACGTCTATCGCGTCGGGCGCGTGCCGCGGCACCTGTGGGCGATGGGCGACAAGCTCGAACCTCGCTTCGGCAAGCTCGGCCACGAATACAAACAGGTCGTCTTCGACAAGGCGCTGCTGGCGAAGGACCCGACCTGCGAGTGGGTGACGCCGGGCCATCCCTTGTTCGAGACGGTCCGCCAAAGTCTCTGGGAGCAAGTCCGCGAGGGTCTGGCGCGGGGCGCCGTTTTCTACGACCTCCACAGCGCCGAGCGGTACCACCTCGATGTCTTTTCCGCCTCGGTCAAGGACGGCCTGGGCAACGAGCTTCACCGCCGCCTCTTCGTCGTGCAGTCCAGGCCCGGCGGCGAGCTATCCGTGCGGCAGCCAACGATCTTCCTGGACCTCACCGTCGCGCCCAAGGGTGCCGCGGCCCCATCCGCGGATGGGCTTCCCACGCGCCCGCAGCGCGAGCAGGCGCTCACCGAAGAGTGCCTGCTCGGATTCCTTGCCGAGGTCGCCGCCGAGCGCAAGCGCGAGACCGAGACCATCCGCCGCCACATCGAGATCAGCCTCAACGAGCTCATTCACCGTCAGAACCTCACGCTCGCCCGGCTTGTGGAGCAGCAGCAGGCCGGCGACCGGTCTCCGCAACTGGCCGGCAACGTCGCCCAGTGCGAGATGCGCATCGACGAGCTCAACGCCCGCCGCGAGCAACGCCTCGCCAATCTCGACCGCGAGTGCCAATGCACCATCGGCGACATCCAGCATGTCGGCTGCGCGTGGGTCCTGCCACACCCACAGCGTTCGGAGCCCGGCGTGGCCCCGATGGTCCGTGACGAAGAGATTGAGCGAATCGCCGTCCAGGCGGTCATCGCCCACGAGGAAGCCGAAGGCCGCAGGGTCGAGAGCGTCGAGGCCCAGAACCGCGGCTTCGACCTGATCTCACGTCGGCCGCACCCGGAGGACCCGAAGACGGCCGTCGAGGTGCGCTTCATCGAGGTCAAGGGCCGGGCCGGCGTGGGTGAGGTCGCGCTCACCACCAACGAGTACAAGACGGCCGAGCGGCTGAAGGCGGACTACTGGCTGTACGTGGTCTACAACTGCGGCTCGACACCGCAGGTCCACATCGTTCGCAACCCGGCCCGGCTGGACTGGAGGCCGATCACGAAGATCGAGCACTACTCCGTGCCGGCCGAGCGGATACTCACCGCGGAGATCGCCGAGGGTCGCAGACAAGAGAATAAGAGCACCAGAGGCTGACAAATATGAATCCGGCTCACTTCCCGACTCCGCGTACCTCCGCGTCCTCTGCGGTGAGCTATCCCAAGCGGCTCATCGAAGTTGACCTGCCCATCGCGCGGATCTCCGCCCACGCCCGCAAGGACCAGAACATCCGCAAGGGCCACCTGCACTCCATGCACGTCTGGTGGGCCACGCGGCCGTTGGCTTCCTGTCGGGCGGTCCTGATGGCCACGCTCCTGCCCGACCCGGCCGATCCGCACTGCCCGCCTGCCTTTGCCGACGAAGCCCGCCGGCTCATGCGCGACTGGGCCGAGCGGCGTTCCGCCAAAAGCTCAGCCGACAGCTTTTCACGCCTCGTGGAGGTTCAGCACGACCCGCGTCTGCTCGACGATCCCGAGCGCCTGCGCCGCGTGCTGCTGGACTTCATCGCCGACTTTGCCGCCTGGGAGGCCGGCGTGGATGAGGCTTACCTGAAGACCGCCCGGGCGCTGGTGGCCGCCGCTCACCCGGACGGCCCGCCGCTGGTGCTGGACCCGTTTGCCGGCGCCGGTTCCATCCCCTTCGAGGCCCTGCGCGTCAGGGCCCAGGCCTTCGCCAGCGATCTGAACCCCGTTGCCGTGCTGCTCAACAAGGTCGCCCTCGAGTACCTGCCGAAGTACGGCCAGCGCCTGGCCGAGGCGGTCGAGTATTGGGGCCGCTGGATGCTCGACCAGGCCCGCCAGCGCCTCGGCCGCTACTACCCCCCCGACGAGCACGGCCACACGCCGCTGGCCTACATCTGGGCCCGGACCATTACCTGCGAAGGCCCCGGCTGCGGGGCCGAGGTGCCCATGCTGGGCATGCTGTGGCTGTCCAGGAAACCCAAGAACCGCGTGGCCCTGCGCTACCGCGGTGTGCGCACCGCAGAGACCGCAGAGGAACACAGAGAGAAGAAGAGCACCGCAGAGGCCGGCAGGGCAAGCAGCGGAGAAGGTAGAGCCGACCAGAACTCTCCGCGACCCTCTGCGTCCTCGGCGGTGAAATACCCCCGCGTCGAGGTCGAGATTTTCAGCCCGCAGTCCGAGAGCGAGGTTCAGCCGCCCCTCGTCAATCGCTTCAGCGTCACCTGCCCCTGCTGCGGCTACACCACCCCGTATAAGAACGTCCGCGAGCAGTTGCGGGCCCGTCGCGGCGGCACGCGGGATGCCCGCATGGTCGCCGTGATCACGCTGGATCCAAAGGAGCGCGCAGAGGAGGATTCCGATACCGGGCTGTCGGTGGTCCGTCGGCCGCGCTTCTTTCGCCTGCCGACCGCGGCCGACCTGAAGGCTGCGCGCGAAGCGGAAAAGGCGCTGGAGCGGCTGCAACGCACCGCACAGGACGCGGTGGGACGCAGGGAAAATACGCGCTCCAAAGACCCTTTGCGCACCTCCGCGTCCGCCGCGGTAAACCCCCACCTGCCGCCCGTGCCGGACGAGCCGACGCCGTGGCAACGTGCTTGGCCCTCGCGGTGACCAACGCTGCGCCGATGTCGAGCGCGGTCTCCTGGTGCGACAAGAACGGCATGCGAACGGCCTTCATGGGCAGCGGGTTACCCATGAAGGCCGACTTCGCCGAGGCGAACCCGCTTATGGCGCGCCTTGTCGGCGGCGTGGAGTACGCCCTCGACCTCGTCACGGCGGTCCTGCGCCGCGAGCAGGCAGCGCTCGGCTGCATCGGGCAGGCCGACCAGGCCTCGGCGACGCATCATCCGCTGCCCGACGACAGCGTCCAGTACGTCGTCACCGACCCGCCGTACTACGACGCCGTCCCGTATGCGGCGCTGTCGGACTTCTGCTATGTCTGGCTCAAGCGTGCAGTGGGCCACCTGCATTCTGGGCTGTTTCGGACGCCGCTGACGCCCAAGGCCGACGAGTGCATCATGGACCCCGGGCCGCCGGCCGACGGCGGGCCGGACAAGACCCGCGAGTACTTCGAGAATATGATCTGCCGGGCGCTGGCCGAGGGCCGCCGGGTGCTCCGGCCCGACGGTGTGGGCGTGCTCATCTTCGCCCACACTGGCACCGCCGGCTGGGAGGCGCTGCTCCACGCCCTGTGCAAAGCCGGCTGGACGGTCCCCGCTGCCTGGCCTATCGACACCGCGCGCGCAGCGCGGATGCGGGCTAAGGACTCCGCCGTGCTGGCCAGCAGTGTGCACCTGGTCTGTCGGCCGCGGGAGAACCCGGATGGCTCGCTTCGCACCGCGGAGGTCGGCGACTGGCGCGAGGTGCTGGCCGAGCTTCCCCAACGCATCCGCCAGTGGCTGCCGCGCCTGGCCGACGAGGGCATCGTCGGCGCAGATGCGATCTTCGCCTGCCTGGGGCCGGCGATGGAGATCTTCAGCCGCTACGGCCGGGTCGAGAAGGCCAGCGGGGAACAGGTTACACTAAGAGAATACCTCGAGTACGTCTGGGCTGCCGTCTCGCAGGAGGCCCTGCGGATGGTCTTCGAGGGAGCCGACGCCAGCGGCTTTGAGGAAGACGCCCGCCTCACCGCCATGTGGCTCTGGACGCTGAGCACAGGTAACGGCCAATCCGCGGCGGGTGGCGCGGAAGATGAAACCAGCGGAGACGCGGACGACGAAGAGGCCGGTGGTAAGAAGAAAACCGGCAGCGGCTACTCGCTTGAGTATGACGCAGCCCGCAAGATTGCCCAAGGCTTGGGTGCGCACCTGGAGAACCTTCAGTCTGTCGTTGCGGTGGAAGGCGAGACCGCCCGGCTGCTGCCGGTGACGGAACGGACGAAGGCCTTGTTCGGCAAGGACCAGGCCGACGCGCCCACGGGCAAACGGAAGAAGAAGGACCGGCAGATGAAGCTGGCGTTCGCGGAGGAGCTGGAGCAGGCCGAGGCTGAAGGCGGCTGGGGCGAGAAGGGCATGCCGAAGGTCGGCCAAACCACTCTGGATCGCGTGCACCAGGCGATGATACTCTTCGCCGCCGGACGCAGCGAAGCGCTGCGGCGGTTCCTCGTGGAAGAAGGCGTCGGCCGCGATGGGCGATTCTGGACGCTGGCGCAGGCGCTGTCGGCCCTGTATCCGGCCGGCAGCGATGAGCGGCGCTGGGTCGATGGCGTCCTGGCACGCAAGAAGGGGCTCGGGTTCTGACACGCAAGGGCAATAGCCAATGGCACTGCAACCCTGGTACAAAGTCGTTTACCCGCGGGAAGACCTTCGGGAAGGCAAACCACTCGACGCTTCCGAGTTCGCCGTGCACCTTGACCAGGTGCGCGACGGCCGGGCCAACCCCGACTATCAGGACCCCGCGCGCTTCTTCAGCAAGACCTACCTGACCAAGAGCCTGCTTTCCGTCGCGGCCGAAGCGGTGCGCCGCATGTCGGGCACGAAGACGGAGACCTCGGCCGTCTTCAACATGACCACCCAATTCGGCGGCGGCAAGACGCACGCGCTGACACTGCTGTACCACCTGGCCACGGCGGGCAAGGACGCCAAGGGTTGGACCGGCGTTGGGTCAATCCTGGAGCGCGCCGGGGTGCCTGAGGCGGCGAAGGCCGATGTGGGCGTGTTCGTCGGCACGGAGTTCGACTCGATCACCGGCCGCGGCGGCAAGGATGGGACGCCGCTGCGCAAGACACCTTGGGGAGAGCTGGCCTGGCAGCTCGGGGGCGAAGAGGGGTTCCAGGCCGTCGCGGAGCACGACAAGAAGCTCATCGCGCCGGCGGGCGAGGTAATCCGCGCTTTTCTGCCGAAGAAGAAGCCGTGCCTGATACTAATGGACGAGTTGATGAACTACGTCAGCCGCAACCGCAAGAGCGGACTGGCGACGCAGCTCTACAACTTCCTCCAAAACCTCTCGGAAGAGGCGCGGGGCCAGGACCGGATGGTGCTGGTTGTCTCGATTCCGGCCAGCGAACTGGAGATGAACGCCGAAGACCAGACCGACTACGACCGGTTCAAGAAGCTGCTCGATCGGGTCGGCAAGGCGGTCATCATGTCGGCGGAAACCGAGACGGCAGAGATCATCCGCCGGCGGTTGTTCGAGTGGGACGGCCTCACTCGGGATGCCGAGAAGACGATCTCCGCGTTCGCCGATTGGGTCGTTGAGCACCGGACCCAAGTCCCCGGCTGGTTTCCCGTGGACGATGCCCGCAATGCCTTCCGGTCAACGTACCCGTTCCATCCGGTGGTGCTGTCGGTGTTCGAGCGCAAGTGGCAGCAGCTTCCGCGGTTTCAGCAGACCCGCGGCATCCTGCGGCTGCTGGCCCTCTGGGTGTCGAAGGCGTACAGCGAGGGGTTCAAGGGGGCGCACCGCGATCCCCTGATCGGCCTGGGCACAGCCCCCATGGACGAGCCGTTCTTCCGGACCGCTGCATTTGAGCAACTGGGCGAGGCGAAACTCGAGGGGGCCGTGACGACTGACATCTGCGGCAAGCGTAACTCGCACGCCGATCGGCTGGACCGCGAAGCGACCGACGACATCAAGAAGGCACGCCTGCACCGGAAGGTGGCCACCGCCATTTTCTTCGAGTCCAACGGCGGGCAGATGCGGGCCGAAGCGACAGTCCCCGAGATCCGACTCGCGGTCGGCGAGCCCGACCTCGACATCGGCCACGTCGAAACTGTTCTGGAGACACTCGGACAGACGTGCTACTACTTGTCGGTCGAACGCAATCGCTACCGGTTCAGTACGACGGAGAATCTCATCAAGCGCTACTCGGACCGGCGCGCGAGCATCGCGGACAAGGCCATCGACGAGCGGGTCCGCTCGGAGATACAGAAGGTCTTCACTGCCCAGGAGGGCATCGAGCGCGTCTTCTTTCCGGAGAAGAGCAACGCCGTTCCGGACCGGCCGGCGCTGGTCGTCGCGGTGCTCGCTCCCGAGCACTCAATGGAAGACGAGGGCGCCACGAAGGCGCTGGCCAAGTCCATGACGTGGGAGTGCGGCAAATCCGGGCGGACCTTCAAGAGCGCGATCATCTGGAGCGTCGCCGAGTCCGGCCAGACCTTGCGCGAAGAAGTCCGGAAGGCGCTCGCCTGGGAGGCCATCGACGCGGAGAAGGACGAGCTGCACATCGAGGAGGCCCAGAAGCGGCAAATTGACGAGCATGTCCGCCGCGCCAAACGCGACGTGAAGGAGGCCGTGTGGCGCAGCTACAAGTTCCTGCTGCTACTCGGGAAGGACAACGACATGCGCAAGGTGGACCTCGGCCTGGTCAACTCCAGTCAGGCGGCCACGTTGGTCGAGGTCATACTGAAACGGCTTCGCGAAGACGGCGACATCGAGAAAAGCATCAGCCCGAACTTCCTGGTTCGGAAGTGGCCGGGGTTCAAGGAGTGGAGCACGAAAGCGGTCCGGGACGCGTTCTTCGCCTCGCCCGAGTTCCCACGGCTGTTGAGCGCCGACGTCGTGAAGGAAACCATCGCGCGCGGTGTC
>JBPOIK010000150.1:0-13060 GCA_052034525.1 Planctomycetota bacterium | reverse complement strand
TTGTCGCGACAGTTGAATGACACTGGGTTTCATGGGCGTTCCCTTTCTGCCGGATGGACCGGCGTTCGTAATTATCTGGGAACGCCCATCTTACGCGCGGCCTCATTACAGCGCAACTTTATTTAGCTCGGCGCCATGAGAGAACGATCGCAACAGTTCCGGCCGGCGACGCGCGTCCTGAGCGAAGAAAACGGGACATTTCCAATAGTGTTCGGCACTCGGGTTGCATGGACAGGGTGCGGTCGCCTCGCCCGGCCGGGGCACGTGAATTCGCGCCACACTTTACTTGCGCATCGGCGGATCGTATCGCATACTGATAACGTATGGTCCGAACGCCCAATCCGGAGATTCGCGAGGAAGACCTGCATGGCTTCAAGCACTTCAAGCTGCTTCTGCCTGTGCTCGATCGGTTGCACCATGACGCTTGCGCCCGCGACCGCGCCGGTAACCGCAAGCTGCACTACGACCCGTACACGGCGCTGTTGCTGCTGTACTTCTTCAATCCCATCGTGACCAGCCTGCGCGGCATCCAGCAGGCCAGTAAACTGGCCAAAGTGCAGCGCAGACTGGGTTGCCCCCGAGCTTCCCTCGGTTCGCTTTCTGAGGCGGCACGCGTGTTCGACGCCGCCCGGCTTCGCGAGCTCATCGAGGAGTTGGCCAACGAATTGCCGAACCTCCCGGGACACCCGGAATTCAAGGATCTTCGGGGCGTGGTCACTCTGGTGGACGGCACGGTCCTGTCGGCTCTGCCCAAGCTGGTGCAAGCGATGTGGGGCGACGCCAACGAACGGGCCGCACTCCAGGAGCACCTGTTGCTCGATCGGGCCTACGTGCTGGATCGGCGATATGCCAAGTTCGCGCTGTTCGCCGAGATTCTCCAGGTGAAGTCCTCGTTCGTCTGTCGCGTGCGGGACAACAGCGTCTTTGAGGTCCTGGAAGAACGGATCTGCTCTCCCGAAGCCCGGCCGGGCGCAATCCGACGCGACGCGATCGTTCGATTCACGGGTGATCGGCCCGGCCAAACGGGGATGGACCGGCCTCTTCGGCTGGTCGAGATCGTCAGTAAGCCTCGTCACAAAGCACACAAGCATGCCCGCGGTGGGCCTGACCAAGGCGAGGTCCTTCTGGTCGCCACCGATATCCTGGAGGTCGAGGCGGACGTGATCGCCTTGCTGTACAAGCATCGCTGGGCCATTGAGACGTTCTTCCGCTTCTTCAAGCACGTTCTGGGGTGTCGGCATCTGCTCAGCCACTATCAGAACGGGATCGAGATCCAGACCTACGTGGCGATCATCGTCTGCCTGCTGATCGCGCTGTGGACGGGGCGCAAGCCGACGCTGCGGACGTATGAGATGCTCTGCTTCCACATGACGGGGCTGGCCAGCGAGGAGGAACTGCTGGCGCACATCGAGAAACTGCAACCCCAATCGTAACCGCTCTCGCTCGCGACGAGTCGGCCCATGATGCTGCGCGCTGTGGCCTTGCACGAATCCTTGCACGTGAAGCTGGAGAACTGGTACGAATCCTTGCAGGGAAGGCAATCCGGCGGAGTCATCGGCTGGCAACTCCTGGCAAACCGGCAGCAGAAAGGCGACCTCGACCGGGTGACGTAACTCGCGACGGGGCGAAACGATAGACGCCTCTGGTCAACCGCTGTCGACCAGAGGCGCTCATCGTCAAATCAGCGGGCGAACGGACTCGAACCGTCAACATTCAGCTTGGAAGGCTGATGCTCTACCAATTGAGCTACACCCGCAAACGCGGTTTGCATGACGCCTGGATCGGCCCCGACGCTGCCCGGAGCCCATCGTGTGCATGCGGCGGTCGACCGCGTGGCCGGATTATACTGGCAGGTCCGGCCTGTCCAAAGCCTCGGGACGTGCGAATCTATCCGCTGCCGTTCACGTTTGCCTGGAACACGGGTCGAAACGCTTGCGGCCCCAATCCGGCCACGCGACACGTCCGTCAGGCTTTGCTCGGCATCCTGGGCCGGGGATGCGCGAATCGAACATTGGGCACCCGTCAAGCCGGAACTCGACCTGCGTTCGGCACCATTCCGAACCTGCCGGGCGTATGCAGTAACTGTCGTTGGTTCAGTATGTTACGAGTTATCCTGCGACTGATGTCCTCCTGGCGAAGTGGCCGGTGGCTCCCGGAAGCGGGGATGGCGGGGGGGCCATCCCGTGCGACTCAGAGGAAACGTCGGCGCGATTGAAAAGAAAGCGTTCACTGCCAGGGAGGCGGGGACGAAGTCCGAGGCCCAGCGGAAGCGGGGGGTGGACGGGGCGGGGGCGTGTGGCGACGAGGTTGGCCGATACGTGTGGGCGCTCTTGGACTCCGACCAGAACGCGGGCCATGACTTGGGGGTGTCTGGAAAAGACGCTCGACGGGCGATCGTCGGGCGCGCTTTTGTCGAAAGCGTCAGCAGGAGACGCCAGTCGGGTCACGACACAAAAAAGCCCTTCGACGCAGTCGTCGAGGGGCCTGTTCGCGAGAGGATTCGGGGCGACTGGATTCGAACCAGCGACCATAGCAGTTTTCGACCACGCCAATGCGGTTTTTGGGTTGCTTTAGGTCGACCGTTTAGGTCAACCGTGATTTTGGAGCGAATAAGGGCGGATGGACGCCTTCACCGATCCCGGCAACTACCACCCGGCAGCTCGCCCACGCCTTCACCGATCCCGGCCACTACAGCGTCACGATGACCACCGCCGACAATGCCACCAGCATTACGCCGCAATTAAGTGTTTTTACCATTGCCGTAAGTCGCTGCGATCAGCCGACTTAGCGATTTGCGAAAGTCCGTATTGACTTTCGTTCTTTTTGCCCAATACTGAATGTAGGAATCGACGAAATACGTCGATACGAATGCCTGCCCCAACGTCCAGTCGGGGCAACCCCATACCTATATTCCATATTTCGATTCCTGAATGAGAAACGAAACCCGTCCAACGTCGGACGGGGACTTTCTGTGTCTCTGTTTGGAGATCGAATTATGGGTAGCAAGAAGACTAACCGCCGCATCTTTCACGATTCCCCACCGAAGGAAAATCCGCAGAAATGCGGATTAATCGACAATTTCATTATGGCCGATCCGTCGATGCTGTACGCCGATGCGACAACCTTGGAAATCTCAGCCGATGCCTTGCTCGACGGACTGTCATGGATGGACATTCCCGAGACTGCAACGCTCGACGACTGCCGCGAGGCATTCGAGAGTCTGGACATATATGCCCACGAATTGAGAATCTTCGATAAATGCCGTGGTGAAACAGCGTGGTTGCAGGGAGCCATATTGAATCTGGTCAAACCGATTGAGCCAGGGCAAAAAGGCATTGCCAAGCGTGGTGAATGGAAACCGTTTATTGAGTCCATCGGCGTATCGGATGATGATTCCGAGCGATTTCGGCATATCAATCGTCGCTTCACCCGTAACGAGTCCCGGCAATTGGGCTATACGGAAATGATCGGCATATATGTTGCCGAGAGGCAACTTGAAAAGGGCAACGGTAAAGGCAAAACACAGCCCAAACCCAAGTCACCGATCATAACGACCGGCAACATCGCGAAGTCGATCACGGGATCGGTGGACAAACTCACGGAGCAAGCCGAAACCATCGGGAAACCCGGTGGTCTGTCAGTCACGGATAACGTGGACGCCATCCAGAAAATCGCAACCGAAATCGATTCTGCGATTGTGGGTCTCTTCAAGTCGCTTTACCGCATTTACCAGAACAGCGTCACTAACCCGGAATTGCGGAATCACCTCCGGCAGGTTTTCGACCGTCAATTGCAGATTCTCCGCGAGCAATTGACCATCGAAAAGGCCGCGTTGACCTTGGTTTGTGACGACTGCGGCGAAATCGAAAACTACGCCTTCCCCGAAGCGTTTGAATGCCGACGCGTACACGACTGGTCAATCGGTGGGCCGCGTACCCTTTGCCCGGAATGCCTGGATGCCTGGATTGACCAGCATTACCAAGAAGAAGTGGTAGTAGACGAAGAAGAAGAAGACGAAAAAGAGGAGGCAGCGTAATGATTGCTTCGACCTTGCTCAAGGCTCCGGGCGGAAAATTCTCCGCCCGGAAATTGCTCCACCGCTTCGCCCCGTGGGACTACGACGAATATCGGGAGCCCTTCGCCTATTCGGCATCGATGGCGACGATGGTCCCCAATGATAAGACGATCCGGCTCGCGGACATTGATCCCCATATCTTCGGTTTCTGGCAGCGATTCAAGTCCGATGATGCCTTCGGCAATCGGCTCCTCGAAATCGCGGACGAATGGAAGGCTATCCCCCTGGATCGTCTCGACGTTGCGGGGCGGTTGTACGAAGACGCCCGGCAGCGATACCACGGGGACGGTTGCCTTGAATCGTTTTGGGTTTTGAGCCGGGCGAGTATGGGGGCGGTGGTCTCTAACAGGAATTCCAATTTCTCGCCGCAGTGGCTCCTTCAGCGAAACGTCTTCCGACCGATCACGGCGGACTTGATCCGGGCTTGGAGGGGGCTCATTGGGCGAAGTGACCTTTGCCACGCCGATTACCGGGAATTGCTCCACCGTCCAGGCCGTCGAGTCTGGCTATTTCTCGATCCCCCGTACATTCAGACGCATCCGATGTATGGGCATACCTTCACGGAAGCGGATCATCGGGACTTGGTAGCGGAGCTTGACCGTTGCCCCCATAAGTTTATGGCGACCGTGGGGCCGACGGAGAAACCCATTTACGAAGGTCACGGTTGGATGATTCGACCGCGAGTTTATCCCTTACGAGTATTCCATAATGCCCGCAAACAAGCTCTCCCTCGATGGCTTCCGCGTGGGACTGCACGGGATTACATCATCACGAATTATTGAAAATAATTCTGGAATCTCAAAGGGATTGGCAAACAAACGCGGTATAATTACGGTATGGGAAATATCGTGACATACAAGGACTTGGAGACCCATTGAACTAATAATATATCGTCAGTCGGTTCGTAATACCACCTGATAGTTTTGTCACGATAGCCCCGGTAAGAGACTCCAAGCTCTTGCCGGGGCATCCCTCTTTATTGGGAATACATCGTGACAAACTACGCTATACTTGGAGACGATTACGTTCAATCTTTCCTTCGCTCGCATCATTCCTACGATTATGAAAAAGAGCCAATCATTTACCCGAGAACGACTCTAAGGCGGATGTACAACGATACCGACATTCGATACGGATTCACGTCCACAACCTTTACGACATCTCAACGAACCAGACTAAAAGCGTGCAAGCCAACGCTACTTGAATATCACCTTCGACTATCCACGAAACAACCCGTTTGTGATTGCGTGACTGAATACAATTACCACTACAAAACCGAGACCGAAAGGCTCTATGGCCCGCGATGGATTCTCACCACCTATTACGATGATGCTTTCGTGAACTTCATTCAAGTCGATATTGACCGCCATAGCGAGGATGATTCCAGAGCCAAAGAGCAAGTAGAATTGCTGGAACAAGCTTCCGAAGAAATGGGATTTGAAATAGTCTGGACTACTTCCCCCGGCTCATTACAAAAGGATGGTTCCATTCGTCACGGGATATATGCTTGGATTAGACTGGATGCCGATCATTTCGTATTTGATATTCGGAATTCGGTTCTGGCATTTCTTTCCTCAATTGGCTTGTTGGATATTGTTCAGCATAGGGAAGGGGCATATTTAAAGCGGAAGAAATTGGTTAGACTTCCAGGGCAATACAACGTCGAATTAGCCTGCCCCCATAGCTTTGAGAAATTATTTAATCACTCTCCGATTAAAGCGAATAGGGCATTTCAAGATGCGTGGTTGAAGGCTGAACCTTTGGCGTCAGAGATTCTATTTCAGAGTCAACCCCAAACCCCCCAGAGAGACCTACATACATATACACACTGTAGTGTGACACCTACCCCCCTTTCCCCTTCAAACGATACATTTACCACGTTACTGAAATGGGGTAGACCAATCGTAAACAACCACTACCCCGATGACTCAAAACGGCAGGATTGTATTTCGGAATTGATTCAGACCGCTGAGCAACAATTACCGGCTACGTCTAAAACCCGCCAGAATAATGATATATTGACTGCAAAGGCTCGACAGGTAATCAACTACCTTTGGGCTAATACGGACGTAAATATCAAAACGAGAGCCAATTTAGACCGTGGGGATGAAGATCGGTTCAGGAAATCGGCTGATTACATTCGTAAGCATCGGAATGAGATACTCAATCGGGTGGTGGTCAATGATCGAATCGTGGCTGCACAGATATTGGATATGGTATTGGAGCATTCGGGAAGGGTGGCAGCCGTAGAGTTATATCACCAAAATGGACGGAATCCGGTTTGTAGAGCCTATAGGGAATGGCGTAGGATTCGGAATGCCTTGGGATTGGTTGTTCTGGATGATTATGAAAAGCCGGTGGTTGGACGTGGTAAATGTCGCCAGTATGGGTTAATGGCGTAGGGTGTCACACTACAGTGTGTATATGTATGTAGGGAAGTTGTTGCTTCATCATGGCCGGGTGGCAGTGGTGGAGCTTTACCACAACAAGGGGACGAATCCGATCTGTGGTCACTATCGGCAATGGCGCAGAATTCGTGAGGCATTGGGGGTGGTGGCGTTGGTGGATTACGAGAAACCCATTCAGGGAAGGGGGACTTGCAGGCAGTATGGATTACAGGTGGCACACTACTATGTGCAAGGTAGTTGTGGAGAGCTTACGGGACTTCAAACGAAAATGGAGCCTCAGAAAATGGAATGAAAAAATATCAGCACTCGGCTTGCCTTTTGGAATAGCCAACTACTATAGTCTCTCAGGATTTTCGAGCATTGAAGCGAAGTGGTGTTCGGGATTGACAACGAGTAACTTCGCAATTGGAGAAAAGCAAATGAAGATCGACGTTAACGACTGGCACCGTATTCGGGAGCTGTATTTGCAATGCGCCTTGCTCGGAAACAAGGCGTTCGTTTATCCCGATGGTACGGTAACAGAACTCCACCGTGAAGATGGTTGCTGTCCCTTCCCATCGGAAAATGCCTTGGCCATAACGCCCGAGTATTTCACGCCCGATGATTACGAGTCCATTGGATGCGAGGATGATGGTGATTGGGAAAACGCAGTAGACTGCTACCTTGAAGAAAACGGCGATTTCGAACGCCTGTTTGCAGATTTGGATAGGTGGTATGCAGAGAACCACCTGCGGGATATCGGATTTGAACAACGTCAGATTGAACGGATTTGTGAGGACGAAAGTGTTAAGGCAAATGGTTATGGTGAAATCATGCGGCTGAAAGACCCGTCGGCGATAGCAGTAATGAAGGAACTCATCGGCTAATTGAGCGTGGCAAAACCCGCAGCGCCAGGACGTAGCGGGTTATCGGATTCGTCTTCCCCAATCAAGTTCTGCAAATACCCGCTCAAATCTCTGGCAGCCTTGCCGAGATTGTCCACGGCTTCAACGGCATTCGTGGCCGGATTCAAATGAACCGGATGCCGTCCCTTGGATGGGTGGCCGGTCGATCCGAAAATCTGCGGATATGACGGATTCAGAATACCCATTGATAGTCCAGCACGAACGTTCCGATCTTGCGTAAAGATGATCTTTTCAAACTTGCCAGCGTTGAATGCCTGCGCCTGAATGCTATCGAGCATTGCCCTTGTCATCTCCAAACCACGGGTCTTCTCTTCCAACCGAAGTCCCTTGATTTGCTGATTGATCTGCATCGCTTCGATCCTGCCCGCTAGCGTGGATTGGTCGATGTTGTTCATTACTGCCGTCAACGATTCAATTTCTCGGTTAAGCTGTTTTTGCAAGTCCAGGTATTGCCCCATCGCCCCGATGTTTCCGAATGGGGTTGTACGGGCAAGGTCAAACTCCAGCCGGGACAATTGAGTCAATGCCCCTTGCTCCGTCGCCTTAAGCTCTAGCTCTTGGCGTCTCGCTGCCTGTTGCTGCAATACCTTTAAGTTCCATTGCAATCCCTTTTCAATCATATTGTCGAGACCGACCTTGAACTTTTCTGCTGCATTCTTCGCCTTGTCCAACCCTGATCGGATGGACTCGAAAACATCGGAGACGATGTTCGTGGTGGGCTTTGCCCGCAACTCCTGAACCTGGCGTTGAATGTCGGCGCGCTGTTGTCGAAGTCGGTCGATTTGTCTCAAATCGGATTGCGCGAAATTGCCGTAGAAGCCGAGCATTCGTCCAAACCAATCCTTGTGAATGCCCATATCCCCCGTGGGCGCGCTGGACAAGAGCATTGCGTCAATCTGTTGGCGCTTTGCCCGTAGCCGATCCAATTCGGTCTTTGCGGTCAGTTTGTTATGAGCGGCAACGTCGAAGAGTCCCCGATCCTGCATCGACCTTTCGATTGACCGCAACGCTGCCCGCTCGTTGTAGGCAGTCTGCCCGCTCTTGACTGCGGTATAGATGCCACCAGCGGCAGCGCCACCGGCCAACCCGTACCCAACCACGCCACCGGCAGGCAGGATCAAGGGCGAGACCACGGGGAAACCGTGGGGGCCAAGTCCGCCGGGCGGGATGAATCGTCCGGGGAGTCCAGGGAGACCACCACCCGGCGCAGGAAGCGCGGGGCGCATTCCGGGGATGCTCCAGGTGGGGACGGGGCCGCCAAACCCGCCAGGCGGGACGCCAGGCATTCCCACGGGCATCCTGAGTCCCCGACCTATTCCACGAAGGGCAGCGCCACCGAGACCACGGAGCGCCCGATACCCGACGTACCCACCGAGACCGTACCCGATCAATTCCTTAGTGGACAGGTTGCCCACCACCCCGGCGACTTTCTCTATCGTCGAGGCGAGAGACTGAATCACGGGCAGTAGGTCTCTGGTGATGTTCTCCGCCAGTTTGTCAAAGGCATCGGCTAACCGATTGCCGGTCTCTTTGAATTCGGTTGCGGCTGCCAACATCGGATCAAGGCGGTTCTCTGCCTTCAAGTCCCCGACCTGGAGCGCATTCAGCGCCGACGTTATCGCTTCCACGTTGCCCCCGGACGCTGCGCCCAACAACGCCCGTTGTGGATCGACCGTCGCCGTTTGCAGGAATGACCGGAGCTTGTCCGGCTCAAGCGACTTGGTGACTTCCAAGATCAAGTCGTTTGCCAAGTCCAACCCGACCGGCTCCAGTTTCTTTTGCAGCGCTACGAGTCCCCGCAAGGATTGATCCCCAAGACCGAAGCGAGCAAAGGGGGATTGTTGTTGGAAGCGCGCTGCTAGATCAATCGCAGCCGTTGTATTCACCCCGGCAGTCCACGACCGCAGTAATCGGATTTGATCGGCTCCACCCATCAGCGCGAGATTCAACCGGGAATCCATCATTTGCCGGATTCGTTGGACGGCCATATATCCGAGACCACCCGCCCCCAGTATCCCCGCAACCCTGGACAACGAGCGTCCGAGACTCTGACTTACTCTGTCGGTGGCGCTCATTTCCTGTCGAGTCTTGCGGAGTAGATCAAGCTGTTTCCGCATCGGCTCCAGACTGATTGACAACGATTTGCTTAGTCGTTCTTGCTGTTTCTGATAGCGTTCCACGGATGGGAGCGCCTGCCGGATCGTTTTCGCGTGGCGCTCGAATTGCTTATCGTACTTGCCAACGGATTTCTGTGTCCGTCGCAAGGCTGCTTCCACTTTCTTCAGGTGGCCAAGTAGATCATCCCCGACGATCTTCTCTTCAATCGTAAGGCGTAGTTTCTGGTCAACCGGATTGGGTCGTTGCTCTGGCATACATACCTATTCCACAACCCCCCGGAAAATCCCTGCAAATAAATAAAGGAATTGGGAAGAAAGTCGGCCAATGGGAATAGGTCACTATTTGTGAGGACTCATTATGGCCAAAAGGAAAAGAGGCAGACCACGGTTGTACGATCATTCGAGGATTGAAACAGCAATGCGTGCCATCATCGACCGGGAGGATAAACGCTGGCCGTTGTCGGATGCTCATCTAACGCATTTGATAGAGGATCGTGGAGTCCCCTGTAGCCATGCCATTGTTGTGAAGCTCCGCTTGCGGGCAGGAATCGCAAATCAGTATTTGCGCCGGGAGAACCCTTTGTATGCCAACTAAGGGGACGTACTACCGGCAACCACGGTCACGATGTATTGCGTATACATCGTGGAGCGCCATTGCGAAGACCGTCCAAACCGGCAAACGCAAAGTAGCGCCCGGATCAAAGGGCATTGTTGACGTAGCCTTTGCGCGCAACCCTGCCCGGTATTACTACATCCTTTCAACGCCTCTGAGATACGACTTTTGGCAAAGGTTCATTAACTCAAGCTCGAAGGGGCGCTTTTGGAATAACTACATGCTCGGGAGATTCTAATGATACGCATTCAAGTCGAAAAACAGGACGATGGCGTTTGGCTAGGAATTGACAATTGCGATTGGTTAATCAGCAGGGAAGCATTCACGGCGCTTGTCCGTGGCCTGGAGCAATTCGACCACTCGCAAGACACGGTCAAGCAAATCTATCTTGATCTGGCCGACGATGACCGAGACCCGTTTGAGGAAGTCGAGACCGAGAGTCCCGACTACTCGTATACGGGGGACGCAAGTGCGAAGAGGTTAGGAAGATGAGGCAGTACGAGTTTTCCGAAGTCGGTTGGGGTCTCTCGAAAACATCCTGGCTGGTCTCTCGCAGTGAGCGAGAGCGCTTCACGAAGATGTGCAGACGGTGGCACAAGGAAAACCCGAAAGCCAATCTCATACAGGAAATGCTCATCGAAGAGCTGTTTGCCCTGCATATCTTTTCGCAGAGGTTGAGAGACCGCAGGTGTTTCTTCGACGGTGAGCATACGGATTATTAAAAGGTGGCCGACCACGACGTTGACGTTGAATCGGAAGACTTGCAACGAAAGACCCGTGAGTTTGATAAGTACATGCCGCAAATCCAACGCTGGAAAACCGACTTGCTCAAGCTGGCGTTGGCGAATGACATACGAATAGACGTTAGCGGGGACGTAACTGAGTTATTCTCCGCTCTGGACAAGAAGAACTCTAATAGGAATGGCAGTAGCAACAGCGAAAAGACGTAGAGATTGCACGCCCGAGGAGATCATCGGGAGTTTCGCGGAGGATGAAATCGGCATCCACCAGCAATTGCGAAACGACCCTGTTCTCTTCTGTCAGAGAATCTGCGGGATTCAACCCCACAAGGCCCAAGTCCGCTTCCTCACGGCTGATCTTGAGAGCAAGCGTACGCTGTTGCCGTGGGCTCGCCGCTTCGGCAAGTCTTGGGTAGTCGCCGTCTATCTGGCTTGGAAGTTATTCGGCCTCCCCGGCTACAATGCCTACGTCTTCGCCCCGAGCGGTGAGCAATCGTCCGTTATCTTCGATTACGTTTGCCAGATATACGAGACCAGCGAATACCTACGGGCATTCACAAGCTATCGCCGGAAGGGAAACCGCTTCACGGTTGGCGATGCCGATTGGCGGGCATCCGTCGAATTGGTCAAGACCGGCCTTGTTGGAGACCACGCTCGCGGACGTGGCGTCCAGGGCGGTAAGGGTCTGATTGTATTCGATGAAGTGAATTCATTCATCTACCCGGAAGAGGTAACGGCAGCAATCAAGCCGTTTGTTTCCCCCGGCGGCGGTATCGTCTACTTGGGCTCGCCGGGAGAAATCGGCTCGTGGTATCACGAGACCTACGAAGATTGGAAGCGACGCGAGGCCGAAGGCAGCGACCGGCATCTTGTTATCGAATGCTCGTGGCAGGATGCCCCGCACATCGACGCTGAATTCGTCGCGGAGGAGAAACGGGAAGCCACGGTCAAGGGTAGGCTCTGGCAGTTTGAGCGGGAGTATGAGGGGAAATTCACCACGACCGATGGGGCATTCTTCAACGCCGACGATGTACGGGAATGCCAAGTAACCGGACTGCCCAACGGTGGACGCGGGGACGTTTGGATTTATTCGCTTGATCCTGGTCTTGATCGGTCTCCGTCCGTCTTGCTTGTCGCCCGCTTCAACCAGGCCGTATCCCGCCTTGAAATCGTAGACTGCCGATCCCTTGTACGCTTCAGCAACCAACACGTCGGGGACGATGACGGCCACGAGAAAATCGGGACGTATGAAGAAATCATCGACCTTATCTTAGACCTTCGGAAATCACGTCCGATTCATACGCTATACGTTGACCCTGGAACCGAAAGGAATATCGGGGAGAGATTGAAGAATAGCTTCGGCGTGAATGTAATCGAATGCCGAATTGGTGGTTATCAATCCAAGCTAACCGCATTGAAGGATTTAGCAAAATCATTAGCCGACGAAAAGATTGTATGGTCAGACCATAGAATTACCAATCAATGCCTTGCATTCAGCCCACCAGTTAATCGGCAGACTCAACGTTACGAATTTCCAGATAAGGACTATGACATAATCGCAGCATTAACACAGCTTAACCGATACATTGGCGACCGTGAAGTCAAGCCATTCGCGATTGTCGGCGGGGGTAAATGCAAATGGTAAACATCCGAGAACGCATCCTAAACCTATTCCGCAAACCGGCAGCAATCATCCCCGGTCAACGATCCTTCGATTCATCCGTTGGATTCATTAACTCGCAAATATTCTATGCCGCATTGAAACGGGAAGAACGATTACATACTTACGACTACTTGTATAACAACATCCCCCTTGTGGATGGGGCAATCAGCATCTTGACCGGCCTTGCGAATACCCCGCTGTCCCCCGATACCGGGGATGCCATTCTTGACCGGGACGTTGCCCAAATCCTGGACAGCATCGGCATCGACGAATTAAACCCGCAGATTGACCGTATGCTTCTGATCTACGGTTTCTGCGCCATCGAGTATGTCTTGACCGAAGACGAGACCGGCCTTGACAAGCTCGTTGTCCTTCCGAGTCTGGAGACTCGTTTCAGGGTCAACCCCCAAGGGGACGTAACGAAGGTCATTCAGTTACCGAAGAGAGGTAGTGTCAACTCCTGTGTAAATTGCCTCGGGGCATCCTGCCATGAATCACGCCACCTTCGATTGCTTCGACTTCGGCGACATCGGCAACGG
>JBPOIK010000119.1:0-9964 GCA_052034525.1 Planctomycetota bacterium | reverse complement strand
TCCGCAGCGCGACGCGACGGTCTTCCACTTTCTGGCAGGCCTGTTCCAGCCATTCGTGGACGGTCTGTCCGTCGGCCGTCTCCCAACCCGGTGCCGTCACGATGCCTTGCGGCGGATGATTCGTCGTGTCGTTCTGCACCCACTCCGCGAACTGCTCGTACGCGTCCGGCCCGCAGCACAGCCGGACGCGGGCGTCGGTGATCAGCCCGCGCCAGTCGTTCAGATGAAGGGCCACCGCCATGCCCACGAGCGACCGCTCCACCTGGTAGATCAACGCCGTAGCCCCCAGGAACGCACCGGAGGTCGCCTCATGCAGCCACGGCAGATGGAACCCCAGCCCGATCCCGTCAATCACAAACGCCGGGACAATGTGGTCCTTGAGCTGTTTCGCGAAGACCTCCGCTGCGGGTTGCGGCACCAGGTTCCCGAACACGGGCCGCCAGCCGGTCCGCCGGTCGAACACCTGATGCCGGCCATCCTTGGTCACGTGCAGTTCCAGGTGCCGCTGCTCCGCCAGCCAGGCCGTGTGCATGGCGTCCGCCCAGCCGTATCGCCGACGCAGCACGTCGATGTTCTGTTCGTACCGACTCCGCAGGGCATCCCAGGCGCGTAATCCCCCCGTACCCGACTGCCGTAAGCTCTCTCGCAGCGTCACGAAATCCGGACTGGCTTTGACGGGGTCGGACAGTCCATCCGCCACATCATCCGCCCGATGCAGCAGACCCAGCTCGACCAGGCGGCGGATCAGCGTGACGCGAAGCTCGTCGTGGGGAATGCCGCGGACGGCGGCCGTGCTGGCAAGGTCGATAAACTGAACGACGTCCCCGGAGCGACCCATCTGCAACAGGTCGCCGAGGCTGATGGACTGCGTCATGACCACCGTCCTGATACTGGAATGCTTCTCGGACCTATCGGCAGCCGTCTCCGTGAGCCTAAAGGCGTTTTGCATCCGGTGCCGATAACACAATCGCCTTCCGTTCGGCCTTTCGCGCCGTTTTTGCGCCGTGCGGCGGTCGGGCGGCCGGAGAGCTTTCCGCATGTCCGATCGTCGAGCGCCCAACCGCACCCGTCCCGCCGTCGCACTGCGCGACGTAGATCCGCCCGACGTGTCGGTCGTAATCGCCTGCCACAACGCGGCGAACACAGTGGGCCAGACCCTGGAGAGCCTCCTGGCTCAGACGTTCGGGAGTTGGGAGGCGATTTGCGTGGACGACGGCTCCACAGATGCAACCGGTGGGATTCTCGAACGGTTCGCGGCATCCGACCGCCGATTCCGCTTGGTTCATCTCAATCACGCGGGCGCGCCCGCCGCCAAAAACGCCGGCCTTCGGCACTGCCGCGCCCCGCTGGCCATGATCCTCGACGCGGACGATCTGGCCTTTTCTGACTCCCTGGAGACGCTTGTACGAGTCTCCGCGACGACGGGGCACTCCGCGATCGTGGCGCCGGGATACGAATACCTGACGGCCAACGCCCGACCCCTGGGCGTCCGACGATTGCTCGAGGTTCCCCGGTTCACGGTGGATGCCCTGCTTGCCGGCAACCGACTCTCTCCGATGGCCCTGGTGCCCACGGCGGTGCTGGGTCCGGGCCCGTTTGACGAAACGCTGCCCCGCTGTATCGACTGGAACGTCTGGCTCCGACTGGCCAACGAAGGGGCCCGGTGCGTGACGGTCCCCCGCAGCCTCTTCGGATACCGACTGCACCGGGCGAGCCTCAGTCACAACGCCGATCGAATGGTCGAATGCGTGCGGCGCGTGCTGGATCGCTGGACGCCGCACGCTCGGGAGCCGGACCGATTGTCTGGCGTGCCCGCCCGACTGGCCTGCCGATACGGGGCCATCGCGATGGCATCCGGCGACGAGGAAGCCGTCTGGCGTTATGTGGCCGCCCTGCCCGGCGCGGAAGCCGTTTCCACGGATGAGGCTCCGGCGCTGGCGGGGGACATCTGCGGTGCGGTTCAATTCGTGCGCGGCGCGATGGGGGAAACCTGGCAGCATCACGCGGACGAGTGGCTGCGCTGCGTCGAGCCGTGGCTGTGGGAGGGTCCGTGGTCCCATGCGGCGGACGCAATCCTGGATTCGCTGCGGGCGATTCCGCGTGACCTGCACAGCGAGCCTGACCTGACGCCGCTGAACGCCCTGCTCCGGGCTCGCCCGGAATGTCGGCGGGTGCTCGTTTACGGCCTGGGCACAAACGGCGCCCGCTTGCTCGAGCGACTCCGAGCAGACGCTCGTCGGGCGGGTCTTCAACTCCTCGTCGCGGATGACTTCGCGGACGAGACGGTTTTCGCCATCCACGGCCTGCCGCGTGAGGACCCGCGCCGATGGTCCTCCTGGCCCCGGAGCACGCTTGCTCTTGTCACACCGAACGACCATCGCGCCCTGTGTCGCACGCTGGCCTGCGCGGGCGGCCGGGAGAATCGGGACTTTCTGGTTCTGGGGCAGTCGCGGTGGACCGTATCCGTGACCCGCCGGGAAGGATGTGGCGTGCGATGAGCAATCGCCCGGATGTCTCGATCATCGTTCCATGCTATAACGCGGCGGACACCGTCCACGACACGCTGACCAGCCTGCGGATGCAGACCCACCCGAACTGGGAGGCGATATGCGTCGATGACGGCTCGACCGACCGGACCGGCGATCTGCTGGAGTTCGCGGCCACGGAGGATGAGCGAGTCCGCGTCCTGCGGGCGCCGCACGGCGGCCTGGCCGCCGCCCGAAACCAAGCGATGCCGCACCTGCGGGCCGACCGCGTGGTTTGCCTGGATGCGGACGACGTGCTGCGGCCGAACGGGTTGGAGTTGCTGCTGAGGGCGGCTCGCGAGGTCGGGCCCAACCACATCGTCGCCGGCGGATCGGAGTGGCTGGACCGCCACGCCCGCCCGTTGGGCGTCTACCGCTTTCCGTACGTGCCGCGGTTCACCGTGGAGGCCGTGTTGCGTGGCTGCGGACTGACCGTGACCACGCTGATTCCGCGACGTCTGCTGGGCGATGCGCCGTTTGATCCAACGATTCCCGTGAGTGAAGACACCGACCTGTGGCTGCGGCTGGCCGATCGCGGGGTGGAGTGCTTCACTCTGCCGCGCGTGGTGCTCGGACAGCGGTTGCGGATCGATAGCCTGAGCCACCAGTGTGATCGGCGGTTCGCCAGCGCCAGGCCGGTTTTCGAGCGGTGGGCGCGCCGGCTGCCGGACCCGGATGATCGCAACGACGTGCTCTGCTGCCTCGCTTGCACGTGTGGGGCGATGGCCTTTGCCGCGGGCGACGGGTCGGCCATCCGACGCTATCTGGGGGGTCTTCGCATCCCCCCCTCGCCCGGTCCGTTCGATGCCACAATTGCAGGCGCGACGTACTGGGGTCTGCTCAGCGTATACGGGGCGGATGGGCGGACATGGGGGCGTCATGCCGGTCACTGGCTTCCGTCCGTGCAGCGCTGGCTGGGAGAGGGCCCGCTCCGCGATCACACGGTGGCCGTCATGGCAGCGCTGGGCGACCTGATTGACTACACGGACGGGCGCTGGGCACGGGTCCGCGAGTTTCTGACTCGACGATCGGATCTGCAACGTGTCGTCGTTTACGGCCTGGGCCGCAACGCAGCGGAATTGCTCGAGTATCTGCGGGCGCAACCCGATCTCTGCCGATGGGAACTCGCCGCCGCCGACGACCACGCCGACCAGCCGCTCTTCTCGCGGCACGGGCTGGCCCGGGATGATCCGCGCCGCTGGCGCAATTGGCCGGAGGGCACGGCCGTGCTGGTGACGCCGAACCAGTGCGACGCCATGCAGGAGACGCTTATGAGAGCCGGCGGCCGACCGGGCGAGGACTATCTCTGCCTGGGACGCGTTCCGCAGGCGACAGGTGCGACCCGATGACGAGCGACTGGATGACCTCGGAACCCACTGTCTCGATCGTTGTTCCGTGCTACAACGCTGCCGACACGCTGCTGGAGACCCTGCAGACGCTCCAGGCCCAGAGCCTGGAATCGTGGGAGGCCGTTTGCGTGGACGACGGCTCCACGGATGGCACCCGGGAGATTCTCGAACGCGTCGCGCGGCACGACCCGCGGATTCGGGTTCTCACCGGGAGCCACGCCGGCCCGGCGGTCGCCCGCAACCAGGGTTTGCGGGCCGTCCGCAGCCGGCACGTCTTCTTCTTCGACGCGGACGATCTGCTTCACCCGTACGCGCTGGACATGCTGACCCGCATCTCCGCCGCCTGGGGCGGTGAGGTCGTGGTTGCCGGCGGCTACGAACTGCTGGACTCCCAGGGACGGGCCCTGGGCCTGTTCCGGTTCCCTCGCCCCGGCCGCATGTCGCTGGACGCCCAGCTTCACGGCAACTGCACAACGCGTATCTCGCTTCCCGTGGATTGGCTTGGAGCGGATCCGTTCGACCCCGCGGTGGTACCGTGCGAGGACGAAGGGCTGTGGCTGGCCCTCGCAGCTCGGCGCGTGGAGGCCACCGTGGCCCCGCGCGTTCTGTTCGGGCGGCGGCTGCTCCGCGGCAGCATCGCGCACCACGCGACCCGGCGGTTCGCGGGCGCTCGCCTCCTGCTCGAGCGGTGGATTCCACAGTCAACCGACCCGGCCGTCTTCCGCGACCGCGCTCAGCGACTGGCCGTTCAGTGCGGCGCCATAGCATTCGCAGCGGGCGACGATGCGGCCCTCGCCGCCTTCCTTGCCGAACTGCCGCCGCTTTCGCCGACCGACGGGTTCGACGAGGCGGCCGCGAACGCCATTCACTGGGCGTTCCTGTTCACGCACGGAGCCGACGGGCATACCTGGGCGACCCATGCCGACATCTGGATGAGGCAGATCGAACCCTGGCTGACGTCCGGCCCGCTTGCGGCACGGGCGGACTCCATTCTGGCGTGCCTCGCCCGGCGTCTGCGGAGTCGTGCTGAGGATCCCGAATTCGTCTGCCGCCTTCTCGCACACCGGCCGGATATCCGCCGAGTCGTGGTGTATGGTGTCGGCACAAACGGTGCTCCGCTGATCGAAACGCTGCGCCGTCGCACATCCGGACAGAGACTCTCTCTCGCCGTAGCGGACGATCACGCGAGCGACCTGACCTTTGAGTTGCTCGAGCTTCCACGCACCGACCCGCGTCAATGGCGCCGCTGGCCGGCGGGCACCCTGGTGCTGGTGACGCCGAACGAGTCGCAGGCCATGGTGGATCGGCTGCGGCGGGCGGGCGGTCGCCCGGAACACGATTTCGTCAACCTGTCGGTCGCCGCCGGCCAGTGCGAACCGGCCGCCTGCTGATCGGAGTTTCTGGAATGGGTCACACGCCGATCGTCTCCGTCATCACCCCGTGTCGTAATGCGGCCGATACGCTGCCGGACACGGTCGCCGCAATCCAGGCCCAGACACTGCCGGATTGGGAAATGCTGTGCGTGGACGACGGATCGACCGACGACACCCGGGGTCTGCTCGACCGCCTCGCGGCCGGTGATCCGCGCATTCGGGTTCTGAGCACGCCCGCATCCGGCGCTGCGGGCGCCCGCAACGCCGGATGCCGCCAGGCCCGCGGCCGCCATATTCTCTTTATCGATTCGGACGACACCCTGCGGCCGGAGGCCCTGGACGTGCTTGTGCGCGCCGCGTCGCTTGCCGGCCCGCGTACGCTGGTTGCCGCGGGCCACGAGCTGTTGGATCGCGCCGGCCGCCCTCTGGGTCAGTATCACTTTCCTTCCGTGCCCGAGTTCTCGCTGGATGTGCTTCTGCGTGGTAACCGCCTTTGGATCGCCGCCCTCGTTCCGGCCGATCAGCTTCCATCAGACCCGTTCGATGAGCATCAGCAGGCGTGCATCGACTGGGACCTGTGGTGCCGACTGGCTCATGAGGGATTCCATTGTGTCACGGTCCCACGCCTTCTTTTCGGCTACCGGCTTCGCCGCGGCAGCCTCAGCCATCGCGCGGATGTTCTATACTCGGCCGGGCGACGCCTGCTTGCCAAGTGGCTGCCCCATGCCCGGCGTCCGGACCGGTTGGAGGATGCGCCCTTTCGCTGGGCGTGCGCCTGCGGGGCCCTCGGGTTGGCCTCCGGTGACCCGCATGCGATCGACCGATACGTCGAGGGCCTGCTCCCTGCGGAGCAGACCGACGAATTTGTCCGCGCTCTAGCCGGCGGCTTGCGCCACGCCTTCCAGTTCGTCCACGGAACGGCCGGACAGACGTGGTCTTCTCACGGCGACGTCTGGATGCCGCGGATCGAATCCTGGTTGCGTGCCGGTCCGCTTGCGCGTTTCGCCGGACAAACCCTGGCCTGTCTGGTCGCCATCTCCGCCGACCCGAGCACGCACTTCGAAGCGGTACGGGAATTCCTGGGCGGGCAACCGGCGTCGAAGTCCATTCTCATCTACGGGCTCGGAACCAACGGCCTGTCCCTGCTGGAGCGGATCCGTTCCGATCCGGCGATGGGACACCTCGTCCTGTTCGTCGCGGATGACCATGCCGAAACGCAGACGTTCGAGACTCTCGGCCTGCCGCGAAGCGATCCGCGGCACTGGAAGCGTTGGCCCGACGGAACGGTGGCGGTGGTCACCCCGAATCACTATGACACAATGAAAACCTGCCTGGACCGCGCCGGCGGCCGGGAGGGCACGGATTACATGGTTCTGGCCCGCGCGCCGGTCGCGGTGCGGGCTGGCGTTTGAAAGGCATATGCAACGATGAACCCCTGGCCGCTGACCATCTGCCTTCCCCAGGGATACACGGTCGGCGGCGTCACCACGTGGGGGGTGACCCTTGCCGACGCGCTCGCCGACGCCGGCCGCGAGGTCCGCGTCGTATTCCACGACCCGCACAACGATTATCGGGAACCGGGCCCGGGGCTCGATCTGGCTCGACCGAATCTTCGCGTGATTCGCGCACCGCGAATCACGGATCCGGCCGGTTGGCAACAATGCGTCCGCTGCTATCGGGACCTGTTGCCCACGATCCTCTCGCCCAATCTCGTGGCGGAAAGCTATGCGATTGCCGCGACCCTCGCATCCGTGCATCCGGAGGCCGTGCGCGTCGTCGGGTGGAACCACACGGACAACCCGTACGACTACGCCTGCCTGTCGTATTATGAACCGATCATCCATCGATACCTCAGCGTCAGCCGGCGATGTGCCGATCAGTTCGCCGATCGCGTGCCGCACCGTCGGCGCGACGTGCGGCACCTGCCGCATGGCGTACCCGCGACCGAGGCGTGTCCGCGAAGTCCAATCCGCGGTCGTCTCATTCGTCTGGTCTACGCCGGCCGGCTGGAGCAATCCGGCAAGCGCGTGCTGGATTTCGTGGACCTGGCCGGCGAGCTGGATCGCCGGGCAATTGCGTTCGATCTGCGCATCATCGGGGACGGCCCGCAGGCGGAGGAACTGGCCCGCCGCGTTGCTCAGGCGGCGTTCACGCTGCGCACCACCGGCGCCCGCGTGAGGGTGGAGCCGCCCTTGCCCTCGCCGGCGGATCTTCGCGCGGTGTGGTGCTGGGCCGACGCATACCTGCTGAACTCCACCCGGGAAGGATTCAGCCTGGCCATGACCGAGGCCATGGCCTGCGGCTGCATTCCCGTCGTCAGCCGCGTTCCCAGCGGTGTGGGCGACATCATTCGCGAGCGTCGGAACGGCCTGACCTTCCCGCCGGGCGACGTTTCCGCCCTGGCCGACCGGATCGAATGGCTGTCCCGCCAGTCGAGCGTGGCCTTGCGGGCCATGTCCGTCGAGGCACGCCGTGCGGTCGAGGTCGCGTGCGGCTACCCCCAATACCTGCGCGCCGTCGTCGAAACCCTGGACGCCGTGCAGGTCGCAGCGGACCGTCCCTGGCCCGCCGGCCGTCCTCTGCTTATGGACGGCGTCGATGCCGGCGCGAGTGCCACCGTTCCGGCGGATGCCGCCGATCGTCTGCGCCGCGTTCTGAACGAGATCGCCGCATCGGATCAGGGACCGGTGGCCGTCTTCGGTGCCGGCAAGCACACCCGCGCCCTGGCAGCCGCCCTGGCGGACTCGCCGGTCCCCATCGTGGCCATCGTAGACGAAAACGATCAACTCTGGGGTCGGGCGCTCTGGGGGTGGCCGATCGTTGCGCCCGCCGACGTCCCGGGGACCGGCGCTCGCTGCGTCGTAATCAGCTCGTGGCTGCACGAGGCCGAAATCCTTGCCCGGCACGCCGAACTCTTCTCGCGCGGAGGGCTGCGCGTCCGAGCGCTTTATGCGGCGGACCCGGCGGTGTGCGGCGGCGTCATTTCATGCTCAGCCGACTGAGGTGTGAAGGGCCGGAATTACGCACTGCCTCCGCCGGTCGCGCCAAGCAAGCGACGAGCGTTTCGCACGGCCGCGATCGTCTCGTCGACATCCTCCGGCGTGAGGAACATGCCGGTCGAAAACCGCACCGTGCCGATCGCGTGATTCTCCGGGACGCGCATGGCCGCCAGGGTCTCGGAAACATGCACGCCGTCGGCATGACATGCCGCCCCGGCGGAGGCCGCCACGCCCGGCATGGCCGCCAGCAGGTCCGCCGCCCGGACGCCGGGAAAGCCCAGGCTCAGCGTGTTGGGCAGGCGGTGGTCCGGGTGTCCGTTCAGGCGCACGTCGGGCACGCACGATGCGATCCCCTCGTGCAGACGGTCTCGCAGACTCCGCATCTGCTCCTGGCGTTGCGGCAGTTCGTCGGCGGCCCGCGCGCAGGCCTCGCCCAGCCCCACGATGCCTGCCACATTCTCCGTGCCGGCCCGCCGTCCGGCCTCATGGCCGGCACCGTGGATCAGCTTCTCCAGTGCGACCCCATCCCGCACGTACAGCGCCCCAACGCCCTTGGGCGCGTACAGCTTGTGGCCCGCAACGCTCAGAAGATCGACTCCCAGCTCGTCCACCCGTACGGGCACCTTGCCCACGCTCTGTGCCGCGTCGGTATGCACCGGCACGCCGCGCGCTCGGGCAATGGCCGCGATCTCACGGATCGGCTCAAGTGTCCCAACTTCATTGTTGGCGTGCATGATCGTGATCAGGATCGTTTCCGGCGTGATCGCCCGTTCGACGTCAGCCGGGTCGATTCGGCCCGTGCCGTCGACGCCGACCGTCGTCACGCGGCACCCCCGCGTCTGGAGATACCGGCACACCTGCGCGACGGCCGGATGCTCGACGGCGGACGTGATGACGTGCTTCCGCCAGCCGCGACGCATCCGCGCCACCCCCAGAATCGCGTGATTGTTCGACTCGGAACCGCCGCTGGTGAAAACGATCTCGCCCGGCCGCGCTCCCAGCAGAAACGCCACCTGCTCCCGCGCGCGTTCAACGACCTGCCGCGCCCGGCTGCCGTAGGCGTGATTGCTCGAGGGATTTCCGAACTGCGTTTCCAGAAACGGACGCATCGCCCGCGCCACCGCCGGATGCAGCGGCGTAGTGGCATTGTAATCCAGGTATATGGGATCGGGTCGTTCCAACGGGTCTACTCGGCTGCGGCCACATCGCCCCAGTTTGCCGGAACCTCCGCGTACACAGGCACGGTCCGCGACGGCACTTCCGAGACGCCCGTGCGCAGCGGGATCCAGGTTCGCAGTCGGCCGGGCTTCTGCGGCGGCTCCAGCCAGACGGCCAGCTCATAGTGCTCGCCCGGCTCCACCACCCGCAACTCGCCCTGGATTCCCGGCCGGCCCGGGCCGGTGATTTTCGGGTCGATCGGACCGCCATCGCCGCGGCGGATGGTGACTACGATCGGGGTCGGGGTGGCGGCGTCAGGCAGCATTCCGAAGTTCGCCAGGCGCGGCGTCATCCGGATCGGCACGAGCACCCTGCCGCGAACCGTCAACTGGGCCTTGGGCCGGGCAGGGTCATTTCCGGTCACGGTCACTACTTTGGAATACGGACCCTCAAGGTTGGTCGAGGCAATGGTCACCTTCACCGTCTCGCTCTCGCCGGGTGCGATCACACGGTCAGACCGACCGTCCAGGGCAGGGCCTCACCCCGCTTTGAGGTGAATG
>JBPOIK010000094.1:0-6691 GCA_052034525.1 Planctomycetota bacterium | reverse complement strand
CTGCAGGGCGAGAAATGCTCCCGACCAGACACTCAGATTCTGACCGGAAACCCGGTCGCATCACTCCAGGGCGGCAACACAACAGAGCCCCCGCCTCATCCGCCACCGCAATCGGACCGGCATATCCACCCGATCGCCTGATTGAGTTATGATGCCCTCGTGTCGGCCGATCGCCGCGGTCGATCCGCGAGACGTCGGCGCTGCGCAGGAGGAAAACGCATGAATCGTCGTGCTGGACTGAGCATGTGCGTACTGTTCGGGATGGCGTTCGCCAATCTTGCCACCGCCCGGGCCGATTCCGATCTCATCCTGGAGAACCGCTTCGTCCGCCGTGTCTTCCGAGAAACGGACGGCGCCTGGCGCACCGCGCGACTGGAACGGACCGACGGCTCCGATCGATTATCCTGCGACAGCGACGAAATGGGCCTCACCCTGCTCGACGGCGCAACGCTGACCATCGCAGATTTTCAGTGCGACGGCCGGCCGATTCTGACGCGCGATGGGACGACGCAAACCCTCACGATCCGCTATTTGCCCAAACAACGGGAACCTGCGCCGCTGCGTGAAGTGGTGCTTGAGTATCGGCTGGGCGACGAACCGTATCTGCGAAAGACGATTCGCCTGGGCCTTGCACCCACGACGATCGTCGACCATCTGGACGTGGAGCGTTTTCGCGCGAACGCACCGCTCGATCGTGGCGGGCGCGGCGAGCCGGTATTCATCGGCAATGCCTGGTTCGCCGGCCTGGAATACCCCGGCAGCCAAACCAGTCGTGATCAGGGGCAGGTGCGGCTGACGCATTTCCCGGGCCGTCCGCCGCGCCCCGGTGAGGACGCAAACACCACCATCATCAGCCAGACGGCCGTGCTGGGCGTCGGCGCCAAGGACGATCCGCTCGAACTGGCGTTCGCCGATTACATCGAAACGATCCGCCGACCCCTGCGCATCATGCTCCATTACAACAGTTGGTACGACCTCCGCCAGACAGAGATCACCAACGAGGCCATCATCTCGACGTTCGAGGCTTTCAGGAAAAACGTGCTCGATCCGTACGGAATCGCCATGACATCCGTGGTGCCCGACGACGGATATCAGGAACCGCAGTCCATCTGGGTCCCCCGACCAGCCATCTTCCCGGACGGCTTGCGCACGTTGCGACGGGAGTTGGAAGCCAGGGGTACGCGGCTGGGATTGTGGCTCCCCTTCAACGGCTTCAATCTGGACGTGGAATGGGGCCGCAGACAGGGATTCGAGACATCCGATCGTGGCCGGTATTACTGCCTGGTGGGCCCGAACTACAACGCCGCCATCCGGGCAGCCCTCGAACGCATCATTCATGAGGGCAACATCAACTACCTCAAGCACGACTTCAATCAACTCCAATGCTCCGCCGAAGGCCATGGCCACCTTCCTGACGAGCGTCATGGCCACGAGGCCAACCTGGACGCCCAACTCGAGCTCATGGCTCTGGAACGCCGGATTCAGCCCGACATCTTCCTGAACGTGACCAGCTACGTCTGGCATTCCCCGTGGTGGCTGAAGCACGCCGACACCATCTGGATGAACTCCAGCGACTACGGCTACAACAAGACGTGGCCGCAACTGTCGCCGCGCGAATGGGACACGAGCTACCGAGACGTGCATTTTCACCATCTGTACATCCGTCAGCGCTGCCTGGTTCCGGTATCCGCGATGATGACCCACGGAATTATCCACGGGCGATACGAACCGCTCGGCGGTCCCGACGAAACCCTGCGCGAGTTCGCGGACAACGTCATGATGTACTATGGCCGGGGCGTGCAACTCCTGGAGTGGTACATTACGCCCGACCTGATGACGGCCGACCGCTGGGACGTGCTGGGGCGGGCAACCCGCTGGGCCATTCGAAACCGCGACACGCTGGAGCAGTCGGTCTTCGTCGGCGGAGATCCGGCCGCCGGCGAGCCGCACGGCTACGCCCATTTCAAGGATGACCGGGGCATTCTTGTGCTGCGAAACCCCGACCTGGCGGCGCAGGAGATCGCCGTACCATTCGACAAAAGCACGCGCTATCGCGGACCGTCCGGCCAATCATTCGTCGGTCGGGTGATCTATCCGCATGTTGAGCCCCTGCCGGATCGGTACACATCCGGACGGCCAATCCGGCTGCGTCTTCCCGGCGCTTGCGTCATGGCTGTGGAACTAACCCGAGGCAAGCCGAGCGAACCGCCGCACGCCCCGCCGGCTCCCCTGAGCGGCCGGGCCGAACTGTCGATGTCGGACAACAATCAGCCTGTCATCGAGATTGAGGTTCCCGTGCCGGACGAAGCCATGCCGCGGTGTGACGCGCTGTTCGTCGCGCGTACTACCGCCGCAATCCCGCCCGCCCCCGCAACGGTGACGCTCGACGGTAACGCCGCGCCGCTGCGCCAGGCCGACGGCCCGACCTGGCGCATGCAGAGCGTGGATTTGCGGGCACACCGCGGCCGAACCGCCAGGCTTCGCTGGACACCCGATCGCAATGCGTCGGTCTTCAGCCCACCGCCGACCACTGTCGACGTGTGGCTTCTGGCCGATCGACCCACGGAGGCTGTCGCGCCTCCCGACGATGCCTTACCACCCGCCATCGCACAATCTTTCCGAAGACAGGCGCACCGCCTGGCCGAGGGCCTGGCCCTTCGCCGAGAGAACCCGCGGCACCTTCCGGACGCGATGCTGACCGACATTCAGGCGGCCAAGCTGCGGGTTCGCGTTTTCGATTCAAACCCCGAGCCGCGCTACCGCGACAAATTCATCCATCTGAACGGCCACAAACTCGCCAACGTTCCCGCGAACACCGGCCCCCTCAGCGCGTGGCAGGAGCACGTGATCGACGTGACCGGCCCCGCAATGAAGAGCCTGAAACGGTCAAACGAGCTGATCGTGGATAATCCCGTCGGTGATTTTTTCAAGATTGGCGGTCTGGCCCTGGCCGTCCAATTGCCTGACGGCGCCTGGGTCGAGTCACTTCCTCACGACGCGGTCTACAGCAGCATTCGCGACTGGGCCCACTTCGAGGGTACGCCCTTCGACCAGGCCCGCAGCCCGGCCATTCCCCTGGAGTTTCCGCCTTAGCCCCCGCAATCCGCATCCACGCCTGGGCGCACTGTGGCTTCGAATTGCATCCCGTCAACTCCGGGGGTAGCCTGCTGTGCATGATTCGCAAGAGCGTTCTGACAGGAATCGGACTAGTGATGCTGGTCGGCTGCGCCGCGCCGCCGCGGGCCGCAACCTCCACGGATCGAGTGACTGATCTGGACCGCCGCTATACCGCGATGGCCGCCCGGTGTGAGCTCTACGGCGAGGGCGGGCGTCTGGTGCTGCAAACGGCGTATCGCGTGCTCCGCGAGGGTTACGCGGACGGTGGCTGGCCAATGGTGGGGCTCGAGGATCTGTTCGCCGAGGCCATCCAGGAAGGAGCGGGTCTGTTTAACGACCCGGATCGCCGGTGGGGCCGAACCACGGCCCTCGAAACCAAGGACATGCTCGGCCAGACCACGATCGGACCGTGGCAGATCACCATCGACAACGTACGGCATGTCTATGGCCGGCCGTACGGGATCACGCCGGACTGGCCGGAGGAAAAAGTGTATGCATACTGCCGCGATCATCCGGACGTCCAGGTCCGCATGATCGCCGACTACGTTCAGGAGGCATACACCCGGTACGGCCGCCGGGGTCCGTACGGCATTCAGCGGTATTTCTGGCTGGAAGCGTACGTGCGCGGCTGGATCGGACGGGGCCGGTGGGATGAGCCGGTTCTGCCGATTCCGCCGGACGGCGACTGGACAAAACTAACCGCGGAGATGAAGGCGGATACCGGCTTCTACGCCAAGCAGATCCTGCTTGGCTGGCGGGGCAATCCTCGCGGGCTGCTGTACTGGCTGTGGGTCACCGGCGATGAAGACGCCATCCGGGCGGCGCTGCGCACGTGGCGTGACCAGCGGCGGATGGTCTGGGACGAGGCCGCCAGCGACGCCGTGACGACGGACCAACCCGGCGGTTTTGCCGTTCGCCCGGAGGATCTCCGATACCTGACGCAGTTCCCGGAATGTCACGTCGTCGTGGATCGACTGGTCCGCGAGGTGCTGGCCGAAGGTCGATGATGATCCACGAGTGACATCCACATCCGCACGATGAAATCCGGCGACCTGCCCGGCGCATGAGGGCAGAACCGGAACGGCCTCGTCCCCAGGCGGACTCGGGGGCTCTCGACCTCTGCGGTCACAGCGGTTGACATCCGGCCACGGGGCTGTACCGTCCGTCATATCAGGCTGGCTCCGCTGCGATCGGCGTGGCGGACGGTTCATTCGGAAGGGAGGACTGTCATGGGACGTTCGATTTGCGCTGGTGTCGGGTTCTTCGTTCTGTTCGCGGCGGCCGGACGGGCCACAGCCGCGGAAGAACCCAAAGACGCCCGGCCGAACATCCTTTTCATCATGGCGGACGACCACGGAGCCCAGGCCATCAGCGCCTATGGAAGCCGGGTCAACCAGACGCCGCAGATCGACCGCCTGGCCAAAGAGGGCGTCCGATTCGCCAACTGCTTCTGCACCAACAGCATCTGCGCCCCCAGCCGGGCGGTGATCCTGACGGGCAAGCACAGCCACATCAACGGCCAGAAGACCAACGCGGATACCTTTGACGGCGCCCAGCAGACCTTCCCGAAGCTCCTGCAGAAAGCCGGATACCAGACGGCCCTGATCGGCAAATGGCATCTCAAGAGCGACCCCACCGGCTTTGACCATTGGGACATCCTCACCGGACAGGGGCCCTACTATAACCCGCCCATGATCCGCAACGGCGAGAAGATCAACCGAACCGGCTATTCCCCCGAGATCATCACCGACCTTTCCATCGAATGGCTGGAGAAAGCCCGCGCCGCCGGCAGGCCGTTCATGCTGCTGTCGCAGCACAACGCCCCGCACCGCAACTGGCAACCGGCCCCCAAGTTCATGAAGCTCTACGACGATGTGACCATCCCGGAGCCGGACACGTTGTTCGACGACTGGTCCGGGCGCGGCACGGCCGCCCACGTGCAGGAGATGACCATCGAGCGACACCTCACGAAGTACGATCTGAAGCTCACCCCGCCCAGAGGCCTGACGGAAGAGCAGCTCGAACCGTGGAACGCGTATTACGAACCGATCCGGAAGGCCTTTGAAGAGGCCAACCTCACCGGCAGGGATCTGGTGAAGTGGAAATACCAGCGCTATGCGAAAGACTATCTGCGCTGCGTGGCCTCCGTGGATGAAAACGTGGGCCGCCTGCTGGACTATCTGGACAAGACGGGCCTCGCTGACAATACGGTCGTCATCTACACGTCGGACCAGGGCTGGTATCTGGGCGAGCACGGGTGGTTCGACAAGCGCTTCATGTACGAAGAGTCGTTCCGCATGCCGCTGCTGGTGCGCTGGCCCGCCTCGATCAAGCCGGGCACCGTCAACGAGAACCTCTGCCAGAACCTGGACTTCGCAGCCACCTTCCTCGATCTGGCCGGCGTGCCGGTCCCGCCGGACATGCAGGGCCGCAGCCTGTTGCCGCTGCTGCAGGGCCGGACGCCCCCGGACTGGCGCACGTCCGTCTACTACCACTACTACGAGTATCCGGCGGAACACGCCGTGAACCGGCACGAAGGCGTCCGCACGCCGCACCACAAGCTGATCCACTTCTATCAATTGAACGAGTGGGAGCTGTACGACCTGGTCAAAGATCCCCATGAAATGAAGAACGTTTACGACGATCCGGATTACGCCGACGTGGTGACGAAACTCAAGACCGAACTCGCCCGGCTGCGAAGCGAATACAAGGTTCCGGATTGATCGGCGGCCTCACCACCGGACCCGGGCCCGCGCCGTGCGATTCCCGCACGGTCGACTTCTCGCGGCAACCGTCGATGCCGTCCCAAACGCAAAGCGAGCGCCAAAGACCCGAAGGCCCTCAGCGCTCGCCTGGGGAGCCCGATTCGATCAGGCGGATCAGGGCACGTTCAGTATCGAGTTCAGCTCGCCAAACTCGTTTGTCTCCACCTGGGGGTTGCTCTTGTCGTGCATCCAGCGACCGTCCACGACCAGGCGGTAGCTGTACCGTCCGGGAGCCAGCCGCAGAAGGGCCTCGAAATCTCCGTTGCCCGTGGTCCGCTGGAGTGGCGTGGCCGACGGATCCCAGTTGTTGAAGTCGCCCGCCAGTTCCACCCGGTTCGCCCCCGGATAGTGCAGGCACACCTCGACGCCCTGGCTCGTCTGCCGGATGCCGTACACCCGGTCGATCTTCTCCTGGATGTCCTGGTGACTGCTCGCCGGCTGCGCCTCGCGAGTCCGGCCGCCGATCAACGGCGAACTGGAGGCCAGCAGTCGCTCGGCATCCGCCGCCAGGCGATTGGCGGACGCCAGCAGCACGTCGGCATCCGCCGCGGCCGCCGCTTCCTGGGCTATCACTTCCCGGGCAAGGTTACGGAAATCACGGGCTCCCATGCTGGAGGGGGCGTATTCCGTGATCGGCTGCCCGAAGCTCGCGCCCTCTTTCAGCTTGGTGTTGAAGTTGATGGTCGTGCTGAGAACCTGCTCGCCGAACCGCGTGCGGATCTCCGCCAGAATCTCCCGGGCAAGCTTCGTCCGCACGTCATACTGATTTGGCAGTATGCGCTCGCGCGGTGCCTTCTGCCGCCCACGAT
>JBPOIK010000096.1:0-47077 GCA_052034525.1 Planctomycetota bacterium | reverse complement strand
GGGGGCGAGGCTTTTGATGCGCCCCAGCTCCGGCGCCCGCCTGACCCGCTGCATATGATGCAACAACGGGCGGGCGCGGGGCGGCCCGCCCTTCACGCAGAAACTCATCAGATGTCCGTAGCGGTTCACCGGCTTGCGATACAGGTCGTCGTACTCCGCGTCCACCAGCCACATGTACCGACTGGCCAGCTCGTGCAACGGATGGTTCGGCAGGCCCAGGTACTCTACGCGCGTGATCTGCGGGTGCTTCTCCAGGTGCTCGGCCACCTTCATGGTGTTGCGGCTGAGCATGTCGATCTTGGATCGCAGCGTTCGAACATCGTTCAGGGTGAGAATCGCCTGCATGGGGTGCAGGTTCGGGCCGTAGTCGCGGTTGGGCAGGTATTTCACATAGAGGCAGAAGTCTTTTTTCAGATCGTCGTTGTCGATATTGCAGATGAGATTCTGTCGGGCGATCACCGCTCCGCATACGCCGAACCCGCTGCTGGTAAGTGTCTTCGTGGCGGATTGCACAACGATGTCCGCCCCATGGCAAAGCGGCCGCAGCAACGCGGGCGTGGCCACGGTCGTGTCGCAGATCAGCGGCAGATTGTGGCTGTGGGCCAGATCGGCCACGGCCGCGATGTCGAAGAAGCCCTGCTGCGGGTTGCTGGGCAATTCTCCGTAGAGGAAGCGAGTGTTCTTGTCGATCCGGGAGGCCCACTCGTCGATGTTCGTCGGATCCTGGATCCAGCGGCACTCGATGTCCCGTTCGGCACGCAGTCGGACGTTGAACTGCTGGAACGTGCCGCCGTAACACTGCGCGGTGGCCAGGAAGTTCCGCGGCTCGTGGCGATCGCGCGTCTGATGGACGAGGAACGGCTGGACCGCGGTCATGATGGCGGCCATGCCGGACGAGGTGGAGCAGCACGATGTCTCCCCGTCGAATCCATACCCTTCCAGCAGGGCGAGCGTCCACTCGTAGTAATACGTCGACGGATTGGCAATGCGCGAGTAGCACCAGGTGGGAATGAGGTACGCCAGTGCGGCCGCCATCTCGTCCGAGTCACGGAACGCCTGGGACGTACTCATGAACACCGGCTCGATGATCGCGCCCTGGTAGTCCTCGATGGCGTCCTGTACCGAGTACAACCCGTGCACGGCGATCGTGTCGAACTTCCACTTTTTGACGACGTCGCGAATGTACTGGCTCCGCTGGGCCAGGTATTCGTTGTTCCGATCGATGTACCGTTGCATGCCGGGCGTAATGATGACTTCGTCGCCGCCGTACATGAGGGGCCTCCTGTAGATGAGCCGCTGCATGGTGCAGCCATCAGCAGCATATCCGATGCGCGTCTCGCTTTCCATACGCATTGAACATTTCATGTAACAATAGGTTACGAGTTGCCGCGATCCATCGGCTGAAGCTGTCCCGGTTTTTCTCGCAAGCCTCTTGCTTCGTCCTGAAGTTTGGTATATGTTAGGGTATGGCCCCGGCGGCCCGGGGTGGGGTCGGGGGCTGGTGGATCACTTCATTTTGGGGGACCAGACATGGGGAAAACCGCGAAGAAACCCGCTCTGACCGAAAGCCAGCGCCAGCTTGTGACGGAGTATCGCTGGCTGGTGGAGATGTTCGTCAAGACACGCGTCCTGAACCGGTCGCGATCCAGGAGCGGTCCGCAGAAGGATGATTTGATTCAGGAGGGCTGCCTGGGGCTCATTGAGGCGGCTCAGCGGTTCCGGCCGGAGCGCGGCATTCCGTTCGTGGCCTTTGCGTTGCCGCGTATTCAGACCGCGGTCAACCGGATACGCCTTGCTCACGGCCTGCCGATGCATGTGCCCCACGGCGTGGTGCGGGCGGTGCGGCGGGGCGAGTGCGGCCAGGTGATCCCCGTGGCACGGCCGCTGGTGGAAGAGCCGCCGGCGTCGCCCCTGGGCGGCGAGCCGGTCGCTCGGCCGTCGAACGTGGAGACGGTGGGGGAGCGGCTTCGGGCCATGTATGAACGGGCGGTCTGGGCGGCGGTGGAGGCGGAGGGGCAGGCGCGCGGTCGCCGGTCGGATCGGCGCGAGGTGCTGGAGCAACTGGCCGTCCACCGGCTGCTCGTGCCGACGGAAGAGCACCGCCGTCCCCTCCGTCAGATTGCCCGCGAGACGAGTTCGTCCGGCGCCCGCATCATTCAGTATGAGCAGCGGCTGCGCGAGCGGATCGCGGATGTGCTCGGGAACGATCCGCAGGTCCGGCATCTGCGACAGGTGGCGCGTGAGCGTGAGGAAGGCATGGATACGCCGATTGACGACCTTCTGCATCTGGCGCTCGCGGAGCTGGCCGAGCAGCGCTTCGTGTCGGTTTTTGATTGCGGCACTCCCGAGACTCGCCGCCGGATGGTAACGCGCCTGCTGGAGGCCAGTGGTCGTCGTGCCCGCGAGGTTGTGCGGACGCTCTATGCCGCCCTGCCCCGCGACCAGCAGGATCTGCTGTGGATCGAGTCCCGGGCGATGGCCGGATGAGGGGAGACGGCGACGGATGAATGGCGATTGGCGGAAGGCAAATGAACCGGCGATGTTCATACGGCGTTCGGGACCGTTGGCCGGGGGCGCGACGGCGGACAGATGAGAAGGGCTTGCTGCGCGGAGTATTGCGGCGTCAGTCGTTGGTACGGGCGTCCAGGAAGGATTGCAGAATGACCTGGGCGGCCAGGGCGTCGCGACGGGCTTTCTTTTTCTTGTGCGTCAGGCGGGTGCGGGCCATCAGGGCGTCCGCGGCATCGGAGGAGAGTCGCTCGTCCCAGTAGTGGACCGGCAGGCGTGTGTGCGCGGCGAGCTGATCGCCGAATGTGCGGACGAGCCGGGCCTGCGGTCCCTCGGTGCCGTCCATGTTCAGCGGCAGGCCCACGACCCAGCCCCCCACGTCGTAGTCTGTGACAGATTCTGTCACCTTCCGGATCACCTCGTTGGGCGGTCCGGCCGCATCCACGGCGGCCAGGGGCGAGGCGATGGTTCCTTCCGGGTTGCTGATCGCCAGGCCGATGCGCTTCGTGCCGTAGTCCACGCCACAGAATGATCGGGAGCCACTCATGCGTCTGTCTGGAATCACGGCCGGGCGCGTTGCGCTTCTGACGCCTCGGCGCGCGGCTGGAGTCGGACGGGAGGGTATCTCAGGAATGGGCGTGCGACAAGCCGGAAGCGGGCGGGGGCGTCTGGACCGCCGGAGAAGGAACAGCGATCAGTCCGGCCGCATGCAGGCCACCAGGTCCAGCGTTCCCCCGTATGGCTCCACTCGGCAAACGCGCAGGGTTTCACACGCGGCGGGATGCTTGCGGGGATGGATCCGGCTGATGTTGACGGTCTGACCGGGCGTGAGCCGGGTTCCGGTCGCGGTCACGAACGCCAGGCCGCCGGCCGAGCGATCTGTAGACCAACCGGCCCGGAAGTTCTCCTGATGCTCGCCGAGCCACCAGATGCGTCCGGCGTGCGGTAAGCGGCGGCTGGCGCGTCGGTCGCGCGCGTGAATGCCGTGGTTCATGCGGTGTCTCTGCGTTCGTGGCCGCCCGGGACCGGGTGATGCGGTATCTGAACGCCCCGGTGGACGGTCCACAGGAGACCGTCATCCGATAGTGTCGACTAGTGATAGGCCTGACTTTCGATGGACCGAGCGAAGGCCGTTATCGGACGTCAAGGCGTTTCTGTCTTCACCGCGGGAGGCACCGCATCTCTGTGCGCTGGGCCGGCGGACCGCCTCGATCGGGCCACGAATCCGGCGATGAGACCGTCTGGCGAGGCCCTTGGTGGGGTGCTGCAGAGGTTCCACCGTATTGCGTCGTATCCCATGGACTGATTACACTTGAGGTTACGCTGCCCTGGGTTCGTGCGCTGGGATCCCGACCGGCCTGTCACGGACAGCCCGGCGCTGCAACCGCTCGGGCTGCGGCACGTGACGCGTCGCCGCAGTTGCCGGCGTTTCCTGTTGCCGAACCGCTGCCCTCCGGCGGCGGCGCATCAGGATCGTGTGGCCATGGGGCAGGCGCAGCCGCGAAGCGATGAAGCGGCTGCGCGGCGGGCGCTTTCGTTTCGGGAGGGCAGGCGGGGAAGGAGGTGCCGGCAATGCGAGGCAACGCGATTCTTTGTGGCGTGGCCGTGCTGGGTACAGCCACCGCGTGGACTGCTTCCCTCGACGTGACCTATCCGAACGCCGCCGATCGTCGGACGGCTCCGGAACCGGAGATCGGGCACCGTATCTCGTTCGTGCCCCCAGCGCCGGAGAGCTGGCTGCGCGCCACGGGCGACAACTGCACGGACCCGCTGCCGGTCAGTGTTCCGGCCGATCTGCCGTACACGGACGCGAACCAGCACACGTGCGGCCGGCTCAACAACTACAGCGCCACCTGCCTGGGCAACTATGACGGCGGCGAAGACATTCTCTACCAGTTGAACGTGACGGCGGACACCTGCCTGAACGTCACCGTCCGATCCAACAACGGCCAGAACTGGTTTGGCGTGGGGGTGGGGCTGGAGTGTCCGCCGGCCGTCTGCATCGGCAGCGGCTTCAGCAGCAGCGCGACAACCGCGTCGATCCAGAACCTGTCGCTGGAGGCCGGGACGTATCATCTGATAATCGACACCTGGCCGGCGCCGGACTGCCTGTCGGATTTCACGCTGACCATCTCGCCGTGTCCGATCGGCGGCGCCTGCTGCGACGGCGACACGGGCGATTGCCTGGATGTGGAGAACGCGGCCGCGTGCGCCGCGGTGTACGTCCACGGCAATTATCAGGGTGACGGCACCGAATGCGCAACGACCATCTGCCCGATGCCTCCGGTGGACTGCGCCAACCCGACGCCGGTCGTCAACGCGTTCCACGTGCCGGACGATTCGACCTGTGGACGCAGGAACGACTACGACAACACCTGCCTGGGCGCGTATGACGGCGGTGAGGACGTGATCTACGAATGGACGGTCACGGCCGACGGCTGTTACGAAGTGTTCCTGGATCCGAAGGGAACCGCGTGGACCGGCGTGGCCCTGGACGAGGTCTGCCCGTTGCCTGCCGGCGCCGCGGATTGCCTGTTCAAGAGCACGAGCTCCGGCGGCGCGGCACACGGATTTCGCGCGGAGCTGTCGGCCGGGACGTACTACATCATGGTGGACACGTATCCGCCCCCGGACTGCATTCCGTCATTTGATCTGACGGCCACGCCGTGCGCAACGCACGGCGCCTGCTGCAAGACGGACGGTACGTGCGAGGAGTTGACGGAGCCGGCCTGCCTGGCGGATCCGGAGTACTACTCGTTTGCGGGCCTGGGCACCGACTGCGCGTCCACGCTTTGCACGGGCGCCTGCTGCCGGTACGACGGTTTCTGCACGGACGAATCGCAGATGAACTGTCAGGCGGCCGGCGGGTTCTGGCACGGCCTGGGCACGGAGTGCGCGACGACGACGTGCCCGTCGGCTCCGGTGGATTGCTCCAACGCGACGCCGGTGACGGATGCGTTCAGCGTGGTAGACGACACGACCTGTGGCCGCGGGGATTTTTACCGTGACACGTGCCTGGACCACTACGACAGCGGCGAAGACATGATATACGAATGGGCGGTCACCGCCGACGGCTGCTACGACGTGCTTCTGAATCCAAAGGGGACCACGTATACGGGCATGGCCCTCGACCATGTCTGTCCGTTGAACGCCGGTACGGACGCCTGTCTGTACAAGAGCGCATCCGGTTTTTTCGGCGGTCCGCACGGGTTCCGCGCGAGCCTGGCGGCGGGATCCTATTACATCATGATCGACACCTGGGCGTCCCCGGACTGCATCCCGGCGTTCGATCTGACGGCCACGCCCTGTCCGATCGGGGCCTGCTGCGCCGGCGGCACCTGTTCGATCCTGGATGAACCGGCGTGTGATGCGATCGGCGGTCTGTATCTCGGCGCGGACACCGAGTGCGGGCCGGATTGCGACAATGACGGCAATCCGGACGCCTGTGAGTTGGCTCTCGGCGCGCCGGACTGCCAGCCGAACGGCATTCCCGACGCGTGCGACGTGGCGCCCGGCGGCGGCAGCCTGGACTGCCAGCCCAACGGCGTTCCGGACGAGTGCGAAATGGGCGACCCGGTCGTGTACTTCCATGAGAGCTTCGAGGGCGCGTTCCCGCCGGCCGGCTGGGAGAACACGGCCCTGGAAGACAACGGGCCGTGGGTCGTCTCGACGAACCTGGACTACGTGCGGACTGGAGCGCGGAGCGCCATTCACGGGTATAGTACCTACTACGACGCGGACAGCTACCTGGTGACGCCGGAGTTGACGTTGAACGGCGGCACTCTGAGCGTCTGGTCCATCGGCTGCTTCGATCAAGACTGGTGCGATTCCTACGACGTCGAGGTCTGGTTCGTGGTCGGCGACATCGGCGGCGGCGACGACGTGTACCTGGGCAACCTGAACGACCTGTGGGAAGACTACTTCACCACGTGGAAGGAGTTCACGTACGACCTGAGCACGGTGGCGGACGGCTCGCCGTTCCGCATCGGGTTCCGGTACGTGGGCTACGATGGCGACCTGGGTGTGATCGACGACGTGGTCATCCGTCCGTCGGGCGCCGGATTGTGGACCAACGATTGCAACCGGAACAACGTCCCCGATGATTGCGACGCCGGGGGCGATATGAACGGGGACGGCATGGTGGACATCGCCGATTATCCGGCCTTCGAGGCATGCCTCGCCGGTCCGGCGGCGGCGATGTCGATCTGCTGCGGACTGGCCGACATGGATGACGACAACGACTGCGATCTGGACGATTTTGCGTCGTTTCAGCGGGCGTTTCAGGAGGAGGAGGGGCCCGGTGCACGGTAGCCGGGCTCACAACACCTGACTTTTCAGGTGGGCAAGCAAGCGTCGCGCGGTGGTCGGGTTGACGCGCCGCGCGACGCTGCGTTTTTCTGCGCGGTCCGGCTCGAAGGGGTCGCGTGGCGACGGGCTTGGGGGCGGCCGGCATCCGGGCATTCGCAGAACCGGGCCGGCGTGTATAATGGGGGGTCTGTATGTTGACCAGACGAAGGGGTTCGGATGTCTGACCTGCGCTGGATACGCAACTTCGGAATCGTGGCCCATGTCGACCACGGCAAGAGCACCCTGGCCGATCGTCTGCTGGAGCAGACCGGGGTGGTCTCGACGAGGGAGATGCGCGAGCAGTTCCTGGATGACATGGACCTGGAACGGGAGATGGGCATCACCATCAAGGCGAACCGGGCCACTGTGCCGTACACGCTGGACGGGCAGACCTACCGGTTGAACCTGCTGGACACACCCGGACACGTGGATTTTCACTACGAGGTGTCGCGGGCTCTGGCGGCGTGCGAGGGGGTCTTGCTGCTGGTGGACGCCTCGCAGGGGGTGCAGGCGCAGACCGTGGCGAACGCCTACCTGGCCCTGGAAGCCAACGTCGAAATGATCCCGGTGATCAACAAGATCGACCTGCCGGGGGCCCGCCCGGAAGATTGCGCTCTGGAGCTCGAACAGGTGCTCGGACTGGAGGCGGACCAGGCCGTCTTCACATCGGCCAAGACGGGCCAGGGTGTCGATCAGTTGCTGCGGGCGATCGTGGAGCGGGTGCCGCCGCCCCAGGGAGACCCGGACGCGCCTCTGAAGGCCCTGGTCTACGACGCCAAGGCCGATCCGCATCGGGGGGTGATCTGCCACATCCGCGTGAAGGACGGCCGGATCCGCAAGGGGCAGAAGATTCTCCTGATGGCCCAGGAACGCGCTCACGTGGTCACCGAGGTCGGTCGCTACCACCCGCGGCCCACACCCATCGCCGAGCTGTCGGCGGGCGACGTGGGATACATGGTGGCCGGCATCAAGACGATCGCCGAAGTGCGGATCGGAGACACGGTGACCGATGCCGTTCGGCCGGCGGCGACGGCGTTGCCGGGGTATCAGCCTCCGCGGCAGATGGTGTTCTGCGACTTCTACCCGGGGGTGGGCACGGAGACGCCGGATTTGCGGGAGGCCATGGAGGAGCTGTGGCTGAACGACTGTTCGTTCACGTACGAGCCGGCCAGCTCGGATGCGTTGGGCATCGGGTTCCGCTGCGGTTTCCTGGGGCTTCTGCATATGCGGATCATCCAGGAGCGGCTGGAACGGGAAGGCCGCGTGAGCGTGGTGCAGACCGCCCCCACCGTCACGTACGAGGTGGCGATGCGGGACGGCACCACCCGGCGGATCGAGTCGCCGGCGGACCTGCCGGACCTGTCCGGGGTGGCGGAGATTCGCGAGCCGATGGTACGGGCGGCGGTGATCGTTCCGGCCGACTGCATCGGGCCCATCATGCAGCTCTCGCTGGACCGGCGGGGGATCCACAAGAAGACGGAGTACCTTTCGCCGACGCGCGTCATGCTGACCTTCGAGTATCCGCTCGGAGAAATCATCTACGACTTCTACGACAAGCTCAAAAGCCTGACCCGGGGTTACGGCACGGTGGACTTCGAGATGGAGGGCTTCCGGGTCGGGCAACTGGTGAAGCTGGACATCCTGGTCAACGGCGTGCCGGTGGACGCGCTGTCGGTCATCGTGCATCGGGACAAGGCGGCCGGCCGGGGGCGCAAGCTGCTGCTGCGGCTGAAAAAGGAGATCGAGCGGCACCAGTTCGAGATTCCATTGCAGGCGGCGATCGGCGGTAAGATCATCGCCCGGGAGACGATCAAGGCGTTCCGCAAGCACGTGACGGCCAAGTGTTACGGCGGCGACATCACGCGCAAGCGAAAGCTGCTGGAGAAGCAGAAGGAAGGCAAGAAGCGGATGAAGCAGGTCGGCTCCGTGTCCATTCCGCAGGAGGCGTTCATGTCCATTCTAGAGCCGGAGGAGTGAGCAGGCGGTCGTCGCTCGAATTCCTCCGGCAGACCGGCTCTGTCATGGCGGCGGCGAGCCGGGTTCCAGAAGCTTGCGAAGGGGTTTGCCGATAACCTATCATGTCCGCCTGCCGGCAGACGGATGCGGAACGATCGAACAGAAGGATGATGGGAGTAATCGCGGTGATCGAAAAAGGACTGCTTCGGAAGATCGAGAAACATAAGGCCCTGGTGGGCGTGATCGGCATGGGATACGTCGGGCTGCCGCTGGTGCGGACCTTCTGCGGGGCGGGGTTCCAGTGCCTGGGATATGACATCGACGCCAAGAAGGTCCGGGCTCTCACGGCGGGCAAGAGCTACATCAAGCACGTCTCGACAGAGACCATCTCGGAAATCGTGAAGAAGAAGCAGTTCCGCGCCACCACCGATCCGAACGACTTGAAAAAGGCGGACGCCATTCTGATCTGCGTGCCCACCCCGCTGACCCCGACGCGCGAGCCGGACATGACGTACGTGGTGAACACGTGCCAGATGCTGGCCACCGTGCTGCGGAAGGGACAACTGATCGTGCTGGAAAGCACCACCTACCCCGGCACGACCCGCGAGATCTGCAAGCCCATCCTGGAGGGCACCGGCCTGAAGGTCGAGCGCGACTTTTTCCTGGCCTTCTCTCCGGAGCGCGAAGACCCCGGTCGCAAAGACTTCACCACCGAGACCATTCCCAAAGTGGTCGGCGGCATCGGGCCCAGAAGCCGTCGGCTCTCCGCGGCGCTGTACGGGGCGGCGATCTCCCGCGTCGTTCCGGTCTCCAGTTGCGAGGTGGCCGAGTCCACCAAGATTCTGGAGAACGTGTACCGGAGCGTGAATATCGCCATGATCAACGAGCTCAAGGTGCTGTTCCATCGCATGGGCATCAACGTATGGGAAGTGATCGAGGCCGCCAGCACCAAGCCGTTCGGCTTCCAGCCGTTCTATCCCGGCCCCGGGCTGGGCGGACACTGCATACCCATCGACCCGTTCTACCTGACCTGGAAGGCGCGGGAGTACGACAGCCCCACGCGATTCATCGAACTGGCCGGCGAGATCAACACGTCCATGCCGGAGTACGTGGTGCACAAGGTGGCCGAAGGGCTCAACCGCATGCGAAAAAGCCTCAACGGCTCGCGAGTGCTGGTACTGGGGCTGGCGTACAAGAAGGATATTGACGATCTGCGGGAATCGCCGTCCCTCGCCCTGATCGAGCTCCTGAGGGCGCAGGGAGCGAAGGTGGACTACAATGACCCCTACATCCCCGCCACACAGAAGCAGCGCCGGTACAATCTCGGCATGCGCAGCAGGCCGCTGTCGGCCGCCATGCTTCGCCGGTACGACTGCGTGCTGATCTCCACCGATCACAGTTGCTACGACTACAGGATGATCGTCCGCAATGCGAAGCTGGTGGTGGACACCCGAAACGCCACGCGGAACGTGAAACAGGGACGCGACAAGATCGTGATGGCGTGATCCGGAGGGTCCGCGGATTCCGATCGTGCGGGTTGTCGGGCCGACGGGAGTCGGATTCGGGGCCGGCGCCGCTGCCGCCGGCTTCGGCCCGGCCGTCTGCATGACAAACGTCCGGCCCGGTTTCGGCCGTCGTCGTCCGCGTTCCCCGCCGGGGCCCGGCAATCTGCTCCGCCTTCCGCCTACGGCACAAACTTGTACCCGATGCTGTGCACGGTCAGGATGTGCCGCGGATTCCGGGCGTCGGGCTCGATTTTGCGTCGCAGGGAGACAATGTGGTTGTCCACGGTGCGGTTGGTGGGATAGGCCGCCAGGCCCCAGATCTCATCGAGCATTTTGTTGCGGTCCACGGGCTGTTCGGCATTCTCGATGAGCATCTTGAGAATCTGGATTTCGAAGTGGCCGAGCCGGAACGATTCGGTGCCCCGGGTCACGGTGCCCTTGATCAGATCCACCTCCGCCTCGCCGATCCGCATGATCTTGGAGAGGCCGGGGGTGGTTCCGCCGTGCCGCAGCGCCACTTTGATTCGGGCCAGCAGTTCGCGGACCCCGAAGGGTTTGATGATGTAATCGTCCGCGCCGGCCTCCAGGCCGCGGACCACGTCGATCTCCTGACTTTTGGCCGTCAGCATGAGGATGGGCACGGAGAAGCCCGCGTCTCTCAATTTGCGGCAAACCGTGATGCCGTCGAGCTTGGGCATCATGACGTCCAGCAGGACCAGGTCGGGCCGGTCTCGTTTGACCGCCTCCATGGCCTGTTCGCCGTCGGTCGCCTCAATCACGTCGTAGCCCTCGAACTGCAGGTTGTCCCGCAGGCCCATGAGCATGTCCGGTTCGTCTTCTGCGACAAGGATTCTGGCCATCAGCGTCATTCCTTTTCTTCAGAGGCCTCGTGGTCTTGCGGAAAGAATACCCGAAACTCGCTGCCTTTGACCAGTCGGGATTCCACGTCGATGTGCCCTCCGTGGGCGTCCACGATCTTCTTGCACAGGGCCAGTCCCAGGCCCGTGCCGCGGCTTTGTCGCACCCGCTCGTCCGGGGCCCGATAGAACCCGTCGAACAGGTGCGCGCGATCCTCCGGGCGGATGCCGATGCCGCGATCGCGCACGCAGATAAGCACGCCGTGCCGATCCCGCCGGGTCTCCGGCTGCACATCCACGTGGAGATACCTTTCCTCGCTACTGTACTTGATGGCGTTGCTGATGAGGTTCAGGACCACCTGGCCGATGGCGTCGTCGTCGCCGTAGATGCTCGGCAGGCCCTCGGCGATCGTGCAACAGTGTTCGAACCCGTGGTGGTCCAGCTCGTGGCGATAGGCGTCGTACGTTTCCCGAACCACGCGCCCCACGTCAACGACTTCGTAACGGTAGTGTTTGCGCCCGGCGTCGATGCGGGAAAAATCGAGAATGTTGTCGATCAGATGGGTGAGCCGCGTGCTTTCGCGGATGATGATGTCGTAGTATTCGCGGGCCTTGCTCTCCGACGGAACGCGACCGCTGAGCAGCGTTTCTCCGAACATGCGGATCAGGGCCAGAGGGGTTTTGAGCTCGTGAGAAACGTCCGCCACAAAGTTGGCCTGCATGCGCGAGAGCGATATCTCGTGCTGGGCCACCTGGTTCATGGTCCGGATCGCCAGGAGCAGCGCGACCAGGCCCAGAAGAGTCACACCGGCATACAGGAGTGCCTGCTGCTGCCCGCTGCGCTCTTGTTCCAGCAGAAAGTGGGCGGACGGCTGCACCGACCAGAATGGAAACAAAGGCCCCAGCGACTCCGACCAGGTCGGCGTCACGTCGTCGATCTCCGGCGCCCGTACCTCCGTGTCCACGACCGTCATGTCGCCCTCCGTGCCCACCACCCGGTCCACCAGGTCGCGCTGAAGGATATCCCGGTCCGCGATGGCGACCGCGACGCGCCACTTGCCGTCCTTCGAGCGAAGCGGCCCGTAAATGACGGCCACTTTCTTGCCGTTCGACAAGGTGTGACGGTAGGACCGGAACGCCAGCGGACCTCCCCCGCCGTCAAGAAGACTGTATGCCAACCGCGATCGCAGATCCTTCGCTAGTTCGCTTATGTCCTCCGGGGGAAGCGGCCGAGACGACCGGATGTCGCTGGGGTGCAGACGGTCGTCATCCCAGATGAAGAACGCCAGCAACCATGACGGTTTGGTCTTCCCAGTCGCGGGTTGCGAGGCGGGGCGGGTCGAGGCCTTGTTTTCACGGTCGTTGACATCCACGGACGCTTGTTCGATTTCCGAGTCGGCCTCGGCGGTCGCGGGTTGCGAGGCGGGGCGGGTCGAGGCGCCGTGGTCGTGGACGTTGACATCCACAAACACTTGTTCGATTTCCGAGATCGCCTCGCGGTTCACGGTGGACACCCGGCGGGAAGCTTCCTGGCGAAGCTCCGCGACCCGCCCGGTGATCAGAAGCTGAGACTGCTGCATGGCCAGCACCATGCCCATCGCCGAGAGCAGCACAGCCAACGCCACCACCCCGACGACGAGTGTGCGCGACACCTGCGGCAAACGCCCTTCCGTCCTTACTCCGCGGGTTGTATCGAGTCTTCCCGTCGGCACGCCCTGCCTCTCCCATTCCAGCCCGTCACTCGATCATACCACGTCCGGCCGCCATCTGCTCCAGCCGTCGTCGTCAGGGCCGCAAAGGGGTGGAAATAGTACGTTGGCGGTTCTATATTACCGCAACGGAGAGGTGCGGGCGAGCGTGTCGTCCTTCTCCGGGCCTGTTTCTGCATGGGGAAGGTATCTGGAATGCAACCACCAATCGAAGAGGCGATCCGCCGGGAGTTGCGGACCGTCCAGGATCCGGAGCTTCACGAAGACATCGTCACGCTTCAGATGGTCAAAGCCGTGGCCGTCGAAAATGGAAAGGTCACGGTGGAGGTTGAGTTGACCACCCCCGCTTGCCCGATGAAAGACCGGATCCGCGGCGACGTGGAGGCGGCCGTACGACGGGTGCCGGGCGTCCGCGACGTGTCGGTGACCTTCAGCGCCAAGGTTCGTGGCCACGCCCGCGCCGCGGCGCAGATGCCCCACGTCAGGAACACCATCGCGGTGGGTGCGGGCAAAGGCGGCGTGGGCAAAAGCACGGTGGCGGCGCTGCTGGCGATCGGATTGCAGCGAGAGGGGGCCCGCGTCGGATTGCTGGATGCGGATATCTACGGCCCGTCCGTTCCCGCCATCATGGGCGTGCCGGGCGGCCAGTCCCTGATCAGAGACGACGGCCGGATCACGCCGGCCGAAGCGCTCGGCGTGAAGCTGGTCAGCATCGGCTTCTTCGTGGATCCGCAGCAGGCCGTCGTCTGGCGCGGACCCATGGTGCACAACATGGTCCAGCAGTTTCTGGCGAATGTGGAGTGGGGCGAGCTGGATTACCTGGTCGTGGACCTGCCGCCCGGCACGGGAGATGTGCCGTTGACTCTGGCTCAGTCCATCCCGATGACCGGGGCGGTGGTCGTCTGCACGCCGCAGGATCTGGCGCTGAGTGATGCCCGTCGGGCCATCATGATGTACGCGACGCTGAAGGTCCCCTGCCTCGGAATCGTGGAAAACATGAGCTACTACGTCTGCCCGCACTGTGGCAAACGGGACGACATCTTCAACCATGGCGGAGCCCGCCGGGCGGCGCAAGAGATGCAGGTGCCGTTCCTCGGGGAAATCCCGTTGAACGCCGGCGTTCGCGCGTTCGCGGACGAGGGGACGCCTGAGAAGTGCTTCACCAGCGGCCCGGCGGAGCTGCGCGACTCTGTCCTGAGGATGGTGCGGGCGACGGCCGGTCAGATCAGCGTTCAGGTGGCCCGGGAGGAAAAAACACCCACCCTCCACGTCGAGTGACGCGGGCGGCGGTCGGCAGGCTTCCAGGAGGCGTTCTGTGGACCATATCGAGCGAGTCCAGGCGGTGCTGGACAGGCAGCATCCGGATCACCCGCCGGTGTCCTTCTGGTGCCACTTCACGCCGGATCGGGTTTGGGGCCCGGCGGCGGTCGAGGCCCATGTCGCCCACCAGCGATCGTTGGACCTGGACTTCCTCAAGGTCATGAACGACAACCCCTACCCCTGCGCGAAGCCCATCGAGACGCCGGTCGACCTCCGCACCTTGCCGGTCCTGCGGGGTGACGAGCCGGAGTTCGCCCGGCAACTGGATTTGCTCTCCGCGCTAAAGTCGCGCCTGGGCGGCCGGGTCTGGATGACCACCACCGTCTTCAATGCCTGGACAACCTTGCGACACCTGGTCCGCCCTCAGGTTCGGCACGGGCCGCCGACACTGACCGGCCAGGATGAGTCGACCACGATCCTGAGGCGGTATTTCGAGCAGGAGCCGGACACCGTCCGCAACGCGCTGGGCCGCATCGGTGCCAGCCTGGCGAACTTCGCTCGACGGTGCATCGAGGCAGGAGCCGACGGCGTGTTCCTCTCCGTGCGGGACGACTGGCTGGACGGATCGGAGGATCACGCGCCGTTGTATCGCCAGTTGGTCGAACCCACCGATCGGGAGATTCTGGCCGGAGCGCAGCGCGGTCGGCTGAACGTGCTGCACGTCTGTGGCCGGGCCGTCGATTTTCCGTCGTTCGCCGCATACCCCTGCCATGTTCTGAACTGGGCGGACCGTGCCGCCGGTCCGTCGATCGCGGATACGGCCTCTTGGCTGACGCCCGCTCCCGCCGGTGGCGTAGACAACCTCTCGACTCTGCCCGGAGGCTCGCCGGAAGATGTTCGTGCCGAGGTTCACGATGCCCTTCGTCAGGCGGGCGACCGGCCCCTTATCATCACTCCGGGTTGCACGTATGATCCCGACACGGTGCCCGAGGCGAACCTTCAGGCCATGGTGGAGGCCGTCCGCGGATGGGTCTCCGGATGAGGGAACGGTAACGGGTCCGTTCGGTCGAGGGGCCTTTTTCGGACGCGGATGCCGCCAGCCTCGGGTTGTACGGGCGGAAGCGGCGGCCGACGGTTTGACAATTTCGAGTGTTCATGAACCTGGAGCGCGTGCCGGGAGAATGAAGCGTGGAACATACACTGATTGTTCTCAAGCCGGACTGTGTTCAGCGGCGGTTGCTGGGGCGGATCATCCAGCGTTTTGAGGATAAGGGGCTGACGGTTGTCGCCATGAAGCTGATCCAGCTCACGGCGGAATTGGCCGAGCGGCAGTACGCGCCACACAAGGGAAAGCCGTTCTATTCGCGGTTGATTCAGTACATCACGCGTGGTCCGGTGGTGGTGATGGTGGTGTACGGGTACAACGCGATCGGCGCCTGTCGCAAGCTGGCGGGGGCGACCTTCGGTTCGGACGCGGAACCGGGGACCATTCGCGGGGACTTCGCCGTCAGCGCGACGTACAATCTGGTTCACGCCAGCGACGGGCCCGAATCGGCCAGAGCGGAGATCGACCTGTACTTCCGGCCGGAAGAAATTTTGAACTATCAGACGGCGACGGATTCCTGGGTCAAGCGGGCCGACGAGACGTGATCCGCTCTCCGCGGACGCCGGGGCCGATGGGGCAGAAGAAAGGGCCGAGCCATGAAAATCCAATCGCTTGTTTCACACGAACAGAAACCGGTCGCGGCGGATGGCGCCCGGAATGCGCGGATGCGCATGCTGATTGGACCCGACGACGGGGCGGTGAACTTCCATATGCGCCATTTCGAGATCGGCCCGGGTGGCAACACCCCGCACCATGCGCATCCCTATGAGCATGAGATTCTGGTGCTCCACGGCCGCGGTATCGCCAAAACGACAGAGGGGGATCGTCCGTTTCAGGCGGGTGATGTGATGTTCGTTCCCGCGGACGAACCGCACGCATTCTTCAACACGTCCGATGAACGCTGCGAGTTCATCTGCCTGATTCCCGCGCCGAAGGCCCAGACTTCGTAGAGATTGTTGCGGTTACTCCGATTCAATTCGAACGAAGCGGTCTCCGCGCCGGACGTGGCGGCCGTTGACGAACTCCGGCCAGGTCATCCGGCGACCGGCGGCGGGCCTGATTTCCAGAATCTCCAGCCAGCCGTCCCCCGTGGCGACGAAAAGTCGAACGTCCAGCGTGCCCGGTTCCAGCTCGGCTGGCCGGGCGTCGCCCAGCCGGGCACGGGCCAACGTCACCCGCTCACGGCGCGAGCCGTCGGCTGACTCAAACTGGCAGACCGCCCCCGGCCAAGACCACAGTCCGCACACCAGGTGCTCCAGGACCGCCGCCGGACGCGTGAAGTCGATCCATCCGTCCGACTTACGCAGCTTGGGAGCACGTGTGGCCAGGGCGGGATCCTGGGGTTGACCCTCGGGAATCCGCCCATCCCGGTAAAGCTCCACGGCGGCCCGCACGGCGTCCGGCCCGATACGGGCGAGGCGATCATGGAGTTCGGCGGCGGTCTCTTGCGGGCGTACGTACGTCCAACGTTGAGTCAGGATCGGGCCCGCATCCATTCCGGCGGTCAGTCGAAACACCGTCACGCCGGCCTTCTGGTCTCCGTGGATCACCGTCCACTGAAACGGAGCCGCCCCCCGATGCCTGGGCAGGAGAGAAGCGTGGAGATTGATGAATCCGGCCGGTATCGCCGCCAGCAGTTCCGGACCGATCTTCTGTCCGAACGCGATGACGATCCCCAGCTCGGCATTCAGATCGGCCAGTTGAGATACCAGGGTCGGCTCGTTGATATTGTCAGCCTCAATAACCCTAAGGCCATATTTGGCCGCAAGTTGCAGCACAGGTGTGGGCCGGATGGACTGCCCGCGGCCCGCCTTGCGGGCGGGTTGTGTGACCACGGCAACCACGTCGTGTTCCTCAGCCAGGAAATGCAGGGTGGGCTCGGCGAAATCGCCGGACCCGGCGAACAGAACGCGCATAGAAGCCTACCGTATGCCGGCGGTCTTGCGGCGGGCCCGGCGTCGATAGTTCTCTTCCATCCGCTTGAGTGCCCGCCGGTTCACCAGCGCCGACTCCGTGGACATGTAATCGATAATCATGCGGCCGTCGAGGTGGTCGTTTTCGTGCTGCCAGACCCGGGCCAGCAGACCCGTCGATCGCTGCGTGAACGGATTTCCGTGGGGGTCCACGGCCCGGAGAGTTACTGCCCCGGCCCGCCGCACGGGGACGGCGACTTCGGGCAGAGATAGACAACCCTCTTCCAGCTCGTCCGCGCCTTCGAAATCCTCAAGCACGGGGTTCACGCAGATCAGATCGTTGGCGGGATCGTCGGTGACGTTGCAGACAAAAAACCGCAGCGGCAGACCGACCTGCGGGGCGGCCAGCCCGATGCCTCGATCGGCCCGCATGAGCTCCAGGATTCGCCGACAGAGGGCTTCCAAGTCGGGGCCGAACTCGGTGACCTCCCGGCAGGTCGTGCGCAGTACCGGTTCGGGATACTCGATGATCCGAAGGCGGTCGATCGGAATGTCTGCAATTCTCATATCTGGTCCCGTCGCAGCGGCCACAATCCACCCACCCGCCAGACCCGGCTGAGCCCGGTTTGGTGGGGGGCGGAGCTTGACAGCCTGTGTGTTATCATAGTATAGCTCGGCAGTTTAGTGCAAAGGGAGGCAGGAATAACGACGGTTTTGTCTGGGAAAACAGACCGGACAGATTGTCTTGGAACTGTGGCGCGAGCGGGAAGGGTCGCTCGTTGCGTCCGCGGGAACCGCAATGGCTGAGAACGAGCAGGGCAAGGGCAACGAAGCCCCCGGGAAGCCGGACCCCAACGCCCGGCATGTGACCTCAGAAGCCGACAAGGCCAAGGCTCGCAAGTGGTTTGCCCGAGCCAAACAGCTCTTTGATCAGCGTAACTACGACTACGCGATCAAGTGCTATGTGGATGGCCTGGAGTTCTGGCCGGAGGCGATCGAGGACGCCCACCAGCCTCTGCGTGTGGCAGCGTTGGCCCGGCGTCAGGCGGGCGGCAAGAAGCCCGGAATCATGGATACGGTGAAGTATTCCATGACGGGCCGGGATCCGATCCGGGCGATGTTGAACGCCGAGTGGCTCTGGGCGCATGATCAGGCCGGCATTTCCTACGTGGAGGGCATTCTTCGGAACGCGGACAAGGCCCGGTGTGACGATGTGGTCATGTGGATCGGCCCGGTGTATCGGGAGGCCCTGGAAGCGGAGAAGAAGCCGAATCCCAAGAAGTTCGCTCTGTTGAAGGAGATCTACGAAGGGCTGGGCGATCGGGCCCAGTTGCGCAACGAAACCGCGTTGGCTGTTGAGGCTTTCGAACGGGCCGTCGAGGCTCTCAGTATTCAGAAGCACCTGACTCCCAAGGATTTGTCGCTGGACAACGTGATGCGGGATTTGTCCACCAAGTTGACGATCCTGAAAGGGCAGTACCAGACGGCCGATTCCTTCAAGGAAAGCATGATCCACGCGGAGCAGCAGAAGGAAGTCCATGATCGTGAACGGATGGTCCAGTCGGATGATCGCCTCGAGCAGTTGATCGCCGCGGCCGAGGAGGATCTGGCGAAGAACCCGGGAGTGGCGGGAAAGATCATGACGTTGGTCGACCTGCTGTGTCGGCGCGACTATGAGCCGGATGAAAAGCGGGCGATCGGCGTTTTGCTTGAACAGCACAAGACCACGAAGGACTACCGCTACAAACAGCGGGCGGATGACATCCACATGCGACAACTGGCCCGGCGGGTCCGAGCGGCCCGCGAGGCCGGGGACCGTGACCAACTGAGGGCAGCCCGGATCAAGCAATTGCAGTTCGAGATCGGGGTCTTCAAGGAGCGCGCGGAGACCTATCCGACGGACCTGCGGATCAAGTACGAATACGGATTGCGGCTTTTTTCGGGCCGGAGGTACGACGAAGCGATTCCGAACTTCCAGGCCGCGCGGGGAGAACCGAAGGTTCGGGTCCCCAGTCTTCTGCACCTGGGACGCTGCTTCTACGAGAAGGGCTACCACGCCGAGGCCATCGCGACGCTGGAGGAAGGCCGCGGCCAGTATGAAGTATCGGACGATACCACCGCCAAGGACCTTCTGTACTGGCTGGGCCGGGCCCAGAGCGACGCCGGCCAGACGGAGGCCGCCCTGAAAACCTTCGGAACCCTCCTCCAGGTGGACTACAACTATCGGGACGTTCGTGGTAGAATCGAGGATCTGCGAAAAGGGTAGGGCCCCGTGTTCCGGGGCGTCGCCGGCGGGCGGACCGCCGGCCCGGCGGAGGTCGGCAGCCTCCGGCGCCGGCCCGAGATTCGCGGGTCGCTACAGCAGGAGATCACACACGTGGCGCATTCCCTGTCGGCCAAGAAACGGCTCCGCCAGAACGAGACGCGGCGGGCCCGCAACCGGGCGCGGAAATCGGCCCTCAAGACCGAGATTCGCAAGCTGGACGACGCCATTCACGACAAGAAGGTAGAGGAAGCCCGATCTCTGCTTCGGACCGTCACGAAGCGGATTGACCAGACCGCGGCCAAGGGCACGCTGCACAAGAACGCGGCGGCCCGCAAGAAGTCCAGACTGGCCCGGGCGATCAACCGGATGCAGGCGGCCCAGAACGCCTGACGTCCGCTCGGCGCGGAGGATTGCGCGTGGGCTGCGTCCGGCGGAGCCCACGTTTTTCATGCGCTGGCCGAAACGGGGCGGACTCTCATGCACGGCTCGACGAACCGGCCTTTCGCGTCCCGAGGAGGCGAAAAACTGGCGTTCGCGCTCGACCGTTTTACCGTGGAGGTTGCCGGACGGGTCTGCGCGGATCTGGGCTGCAATGTGGGAGGATTCGTTGACTGCCTTCTGCGACGGGGCGCCTCCCGAGTGTATGCCGTAGACACGGGATACGGCGCTTTGGCGTGGAATCTGCGGCGGGATGCGCGGGTGGTGGTGCTGGAGCGAACCAACGCCATGCACGTGGAGTTGCCCGAGCCCGTCTCGCTGATCACCATCGACGTAGCCTGGACCCGCCAGCATCTCATTCTCCCACACGCCCGGGCGCTGCTGAAGCCGCCCGCGGAAATCCTGACGCTCATCAAGCCGCATTACGAAGCTTCCGACGATCGCCTGCGCGGCGGCGTGCTGCCCGAAGACCGGCTGGAGGAGACCCTGGCCGAAATGACGGCCCGCCTGGCCTCCGCGGGGATTCGGCTCGACGCCACGGTCGAGTGCCCGCTTCGCGGCGGGAAGGGCAATCGTGAGTTCTGGGGGTGGGTCCGACTGGCCGAGTAGTGACGGATCGGTGCTCGATCTGGCAAGTTCGGCTGTGACAACGGGTTGGAATCCTCCGGCTTGGCGCGGTATAATCGACTGGCCAGAGCGAGCCGCGTGGCAGCGGTCCTGCCCTGTTCCGGAGCCAATCCCCAGGAGGTCTGTCCATGGCGCCACGCTCGATGTCTTCCCGGTGTCGTGGCTTCACTCTGATTGAGCTGCTGACGGTGATCGCCATCATCAGCCTGCTCATCTCCATTCTCATGCCCTCTTTGGGCCGGGCCCGCGAGCAGGCGAAGTCCACCCACTGCCAGGCTCGTCTGCACGACTACGGCACGAGCCTGGCCGCTTATGAGAACCTGTACCAGGACCAGATGCCTCCGGCGGAATGGGTTGTCAGAGATAGCGACCAGGATAGCGGACCGCGCATCCGGTACGGCTGGGCGGAGATCCTGTTCGAGTTCGTGTACAACGAACGGCATGTCATTCCCGACGAATCGTGTCCGGCGAATTTCCCTGCCCAGCGGAACATTGAGGCACGCCGCTGGGACAGGTATTTCACCTGTGCCAGCTCCAAGGAGAAAGGGGCCAACAGCGGCCATTATCGGGTCTATCTGCCCTTCTGGGGCGGCGGGCGGATCGAGCGCAATCCGGACGGAACATACGCATTCGGCCCCTCGCCCTACGGCAGCGGCGACCGCTCGGGGCTGAATCCCCGGAAGCCGATCCTCGGCGATGCCAACGAACAGTCGGAGCGCGGCGACGGAGACTGCTCCGGCAGCGGCGGCTCGTGCGAGTCGTGCAACAAGCATGGCGATGACTGCAGCTACATCGACGCGGGTGAGGCGAACACGGCCGGTTCCCTGGGCTATAACGGCAACCGCTTCGCGGATCGTCACAGCGGGGGTACCAATTATCTGTTCGGGGACCTGCACGCCGCCTGGGAACGGAGTCTCCGCGCCCGGTTGGCAATCGATTGGGATCTGAATGACATTAACGACGTAGCCGTCGCCCCGTGAGCAGGCTCCCGACCTCCGCCGAACTCACACCGGACGAAGCTCACTGGACGGTTTCGAATCAGAACCATGCTTCATGACGTCTATCCCTGCTATCTCGCCGGACACCCGGTCGAGCCGAATCGCGATCTGGTGGTCACGAACAAGTACACGGGCGAACCCGCCGCACGCGTGGCCCGGGCAGACGCCGCGCTGATCGACCAGGCCATCGCCTCGGCGGCCCGGGCGGCGGAAAGCTGTCGCCGACTGCCATCCCACGCCCGGGCGACCGTGCTGAGTCACGTGGCCGATCGCCTCCGCCAGCGCGGCGAGGAGTTCGCCCGCGTCCTGGCGATCGAGGCCGGCAAGCCCATTCGCGATGCGAGGGGCGAGGTGGGTCGGGCGGTGGACACGTTCCGGATCGCCGCGGAAGAGGCCACCCGCATCGGCGGCGAGTATCTGCCGCTGGACATCTCGCCCCGGGCCGACGGGTGTCGCGGCATCTGGCGGCGTGTGCCCGTCGGGCCGTGCTCGCTGATCACTCCGTTCAATTTCCCGCTGAATCTCGTGGCCCACAAGATCGGACCAGCCATTGCCGCGGGATGCCCCTGGGTGCTCAAGCCCGCCTCCGCCACCCCGGTCAGCGCACTGCTTCTCGGCGAGATCCTTGCCGAGACCGACTGGCCCAAGGACGGCTTCAGCATCCTTCCGTGCAGCCGGGACGAGGCGGACGCTTTCACGACGGATGAACGGCTGAAGCTGCTGTCGTTCACGGGGTCCGCGGAGGCCGGCTGGGCGTTGAAGGCCCGGGCGGGCAAGAAGCACGTCGCGCTGGAACTGGGGGGCAATGCGGCCTGCATCGTGGATCGCGATGTGGACCAGGATCATGCCGCGCAGCGAATCGTCCTGGGCGCGTTTTATCAGTCCGGTCAATCATGCATCAGCGTGCAACGGGTGCTCATTCACGAGGCCGTCTACGAGCCGTTCAAACAGAAACTGGTCGCCGCGGCGCAGAAGCTCAAGGCCGGCGATCCGCTCGACGAAGACACGTTCCTGGGCCCGCTGATTTCCGAAGCCGACGCCCGGCGCGTGGAGGCCTGGGTCCGGCGAGCCGTCGATCGGGGGGCCCGGGTGCTCTGCGGCGGCGGTCGGAACGGCTCGTTCTGCGAGGCCACGTTCGTGGAGGGTGTGCCGGACGACGAGCCGCTTTCCCGCCACGAGGTGTTCGGTCCGGCGGCCACTGTCGAGCCATTCCGTTCGTTTGAGGCCGCGTGCCGTCGGGTGAACGACAGCGTCTATGGTCTGCAGGCCGGCGTATTCACCCGGAACCTGCACTCGGCGTTTTACGCCTTCGATGAGCTGGAGGTGGGCGGCGTGGTCGTGAATGACGTGCCGTCCTTCCGCGTGGATTCCATGCCGTACGGCGGAGTCAAGGACAGCGGGCTGGGGCGGGAGGGCGTGCGCTTTGCCATCGAGCACATGACCGAGCGGCGACTGATGGTGCTCAACCGGGTCGGGGAGATGCCGGAATGAGGTCGAAACCCGGACGTTGCGTCCGGCGGAATGAGACGGGATTATCGATCATCATGCCCGAGATGTCAGACTACCAGCGGAAGATCGTCGAGCGTTATTACGACCAGCGCGACACCATCATGCTCAACAAGCTCCAGGAACTCGTCAGCGATCTCTATCTGACGGAGTCTGACCGCAAGCGGGCTCAACTCTGGAAACGGGTGCAGGCGGCCATGGCCAACCTGAGAGTGCCGCCCGCCCTGGCGGAGCATATCCTGGCCCGTCGTGATCCGCAGATGCTGGCCCGCCACATTCAGGACTGGCTGAAAACGGCCGATAACCCCGGAAAACCCTGACTCGCTCACCCCGGATTGACGCTCCGCCAACGTTCCCGGATCATTTCCGGCTTCCCGGGCGTTCGGACCGGGCCGGATGAGGTGTATGACGGATCTGGCAACTCAGCTCGATTGCGATCGGGCGGCTCTTCGGAGCCGGCCGGCTTTTGCCCGGGAACTCGAACAGGAGTTTGGTGAATGCGGACTGGCGCGCCCCTTCCGCCGGACCGCACACGAGCCGGGCGATCGCCTGGAGTACGCCATCACCGGCGTGGCGCCCGCGCATGACGGACGGATCGTGCTGGAAGTGGAGCGGTTCGTGGGCGGGGGCTTCGCGGGCCAGGTGTATCAGGTCCGGCTGCTGGAGGTCCGCGCCGACGCGGGGCCCATCGCGGGCCTGGAGGCGGGCCGGCGCTACGCGGTCAAAATCCTTCGTCCGCCCTCGGGTTTCGCCCGGCTGTTTCGCGACTTCCTGTATTTTCTGGCGTATCAGGGCCCATTTGCCGCCCAGGCGAACCCGGCCGGCGTGCGTGTGGGCGTGTTGTGGCAGAAGTTGATCCGCCGTGCGGTCTCGCTTCGATTCGGCGAAGAGACGGCCGTGTGCGATACGTATGCGACGTTCTATGACGAGAACCTGCACAGTTTCGGTGAGATCAACGAATGGATCGACGGTCGCATCTGGAAGTTCGAAGTCGACGACAATCTCTTCGGCCGGTGGGCGTTCCAGGGTGATCCGCCAGCGGACCACAATTCGCCTGAATACGTACACAAGAAACGGTTCATGCGCGACCTGGTCCGTCTGTTGCATGAAATGGGGGCCGGCGAGCTCGCGCGGCAGTATGAGTGGTGGACCTGCAAAAGCCAGCCGAACGTGCTGAAGCGGCTGTCCGCCGGTGGGTCTCCCCGGGCCGGCCTGACCGCGGTGGATTTCCGGGCCGGGCTGGCGCTGCTGCCGTTTGCCCCGATGAGCCCCGCCGATGTCTGGCTTATTCTGCGCGGCCTGGCGCAAGGGCGCCTGGTGCAGTTCGATCGCAGCGATCCCGCCCGATTGGAGGAGTTCCTGGACGCCCACCGGGAATCCTTCGCCGACCTCCAGCCGGCCATTGACGAACTGCGGCGGGCCGAGTCGCAACACCGCGCCTCGCTGCCCGATCTGACCCACCACCGATTGCGGCTGCTGACGGACGCGGACCTGCGGCGGTCCGTGCGGGAGGGCATCATCACGGGTTGGCAGCAGCTGGGCAGGCTGGACGAGGACCACGCGGCACTCCTGCGGCGGAGCCGGGTCCGGTTTGCGCTGTTGTATTGCCTTGCCTGGATTCCGTTTCTCGGCACGTCGCTGGTGAAGTTGTGGGGCTCGACCATCCGGCGGACCCATCTGCGGCGATGCCTGACCAGCGGGCGATACCTGTGGCGGGCCATGCGGGGCGCGCGGATCGAGACCCTCGTGATCTGGCATCGCGCCGGACGCGGCCGCGAAGAACGGCTGCGCAAGCTCGTGTACCGACCGGTGCGTTACTGGGTGCAGCGGATCCTGTGCGGCTGGATGCCGCCGAAATGGCATCGGTTCCTCGTGGAGCCGGCCTTCGCCCGCGCGTGCATGCGCGACACCGTGGGCTTCGTCTACAAATTCCTGCGCGTGCCGGCGTTTCGCGAGGAATGGCTTCTGGGCGAAGTGGAAGCGGGGCGGCGCGAGGGGATGTTGACGGACGCCGAAGCGGAGCACATTGCCGGCGAAATCAAAGACCCGTTCATTCAGAAATATCTGCGCTGTCTGGCCGTCCACCTGTGCTCGGTTCCGGTCACCCAGATCGTCATGTTGATCGCGGGGGTGTCCACGGGCCTCTATCTGAACAAGGTGCAAGGCTGGAGCTGGGCTGAGGCGACGGCCGCCGGCACCGGGGTGGCGGTCGCCATCCAGGGAGCGCCCATCTCGCCTGGCTCGATCGCCCGCGGGCTGTTTGTGTTGTACCTGATGATCCGGGAACGGGACATCCGCAACTACTACATCGCTGCGCCCGTGTCTTTTGTTCATGTCATCGGTTACCTGGCGTTTCCGTTGCAGATGGTGGCGCATGATGCCGCCCTGGCCCGGTTCCTGGCCGGCCGCTGGGCGAAGAACCTCACGCACGTGGTGCCGGTCTTCGGCGAGAGCGGCGCGTTGCTTGAGCACTTCGTGTTTGATCTGTTCTTCAACTTCCCGCTGACCCTGAAACGCGGATTCAAGACTCGGCCGCTTCGTTGGGCGGCGGGCACGCTGCTTGCGCTGGCGGCGGTTGCCGCCGCGGTCTATGGGCTGTTTCTGGGCGCCAGCCGCCTGGCGTATCCGGTTCGACCGCTCGACGGCGTGAAGGTCGTGGCCGTGACGCCCGTCACTCCCGAGGGGGCCGACGCTCCCGTTTCGTTTGACGTGCGGTTCGAAACGATGGAACGTCCCGTGCGGTTCTCCGCAGACGTCTGGGACAAGCGGATCCAGGTCGGAGACACGGTGGACGCCCGCCTCCGGAGTAGCGTGTTTCGAAACGGGTTTCGTGGAGAGCGGGTCGTTCCGGCAGTGCCGTCGGCGCTCTCCGCGCCGGCTGGCGCAGAATCGCCCGCTCCCACGGACGACGCGCCCGGCCCGCGTTGACGAAGAGTTTGTGCTTCCACTACACTCCGATTCGCGGCTTCGCGACGGATCGTGGACGGCTGACGGAATCGTGCTCCGGGGAGCGAAATCATGGCGAACTATCTGGTCACCGGCGGCGCCGGTTTCATCGGATCTCATTTGGTGACACGTCTGGTGGAACTCGGCCACGCCGTACGCGTTCTGGACAATTTCAGCACGGGAAAGCGCGAAAACCTGGCGGCCGTGCGGCATCGCGTGGATCTGGTGGAAGGAGACCTGTGCAACCCGGACGACTGTCGCCGGGCCTGCCAGGACGTCGAGATCGTCTTTCACGAGGCGGCAATTCCATCCGTTCCGGTTTCGGTGGCCCAGCCGCAGCGCAGCCACGACGCGAACATCAACGGGACATTCCATCTGCTTTCGGCCGCCCGCGACGCGAAATGCCGGCGCGTGGTGTACGCCGCCAGCAGCTCCGCTTACGGAAACACGGCGGTCTCGCCGAAACACGAGGAACTCCGGCCGGTTCCTCTGAGTCCGTATGCCGTGCAGAAGCTCACCGGCGAGTTGTACTGCCGGGCCTTCTCCGAATGCTTCGGGCTTCAGACGCTCTCGATCCGGTACTTCAACGTGTTCGGCCCCCGCCAGGATCCCCGGAGCCAGTACGCGGCGGCCATACCGGCTTTCGTCACCGCCATTCTGCGCGGCGAACCGCCCACGGTGTACGGCGACGGAGAGCAGACCCGTGATTTCACCTTTGTGGACAACGTGGTACACGGCAATCTGCTGGCCGCGCAGGTGGCACGAACGGACGGACAGGTCGTGAACGTGGCGTGCGGAGAGTGTGTGAGCGTCAACCAGGTGATCGCCCGGATCAACCAGTTGCTGGGCACGAACGTCACCCCGCGATACGCCGAATCGCGACCGGGCGACGTGAGACACTCCACGGCCGACATCCAGCTGGCCGAACGGATTCTGGGCTTTCAACCGCAGGTTTCATTCGACGAAGGGTTGCGCCGGGCCATCGCGTACTACCAGTCGCTGGCCAGTGGCGCGACCGCAACGGGCTGAGCGTCAGGCGGCTTGTCTGCCTCGAGCGCCTCGCGGATGTCATCGGCCATGCTCCTGAACGGAGTCGCGCGGAATTCGTCCTGAATGCGCTGCGCGTGTCGCAGCGCGCGGCTTCGCTCGCCCGCATACCACAGCAGAAGCACGTTGGTGGCCTGGACGTGCACGTCCTGTGATGCCGTCGCGGCGCGATCCCACACGTTCACCAGTTCATCCAGCGTGCTCTCGGTCCACGGAACGGGTTTGGGCAGTCGGCTCAGGCTTTCAAGCCCCCGAGTGATCTCGTTGACGGCGCAGGGCGGCCGCTGGTCCAGCGGCATAGCGGCCAGGGCTCGCAAGTCGATCGGCGCGGCGAACGGATTGGCCCGGATGCGGCCGGGCTCGGTTGACCCCGAACGGATCTGCGTTTCGGTGTCCGGGAACAGCCGGTTGACCAGAGCGATGGATGATTTTTCCTGGGTTGTCGCCAGCGTGCTGAACAGCATGCCCAAGGTGGCCTCCACCTCGTATCCCTTCCATCGGCTCAGGGTTTCGAATTTCGCGCCGGCGTTCTGATATCGACCGGCCAGGAACGCCGCCCAACCATCCTGAAGACGCCTGTCAAGCTCGGCGTTCAGACGCCATTCCATCAGATCCGCAAACGAACGACCCCCCGCCGCTTCATCCGGGCTCACCTCTTCCGCCGGCGGCATGCTGCGCAGGCTCTTATTGGTGAGCGTGTCGCGGATGCGCCCACCGCGTGTCGCGTTGCGAACAGGAGCTAGAAACGCATTCTGATACAGAAGAATCTGCGGAGTCTGCACGGCCATGAACACCTGGCCCGGCCGATATCCCTGGCCAAACCGGTGTCCTTTTGCTTTCGCCCAGGTCTGGCGACCGGTGTAGTCACGAGCCATCATGTCCGCCGGCCGGGCCAGGCGGAAGTTCAATGGGCTGACCATGCCGCCGTAGACTCCCAGGGGCCGAGGGCGGAACATGCTGACGGAAGGGGGGCGATACCGACCGCCCGGGAGCGTGCCTTGCGGGGCGGCTTCCCCGGGAACAAAGTTGCCGCTGGCCACGCCGCCGGCTCCCGAATCCCGGTCGCGCTCGCGGTAGAGCCTCTGGCCCTGTGCCACGCTTGTGAGGCCCACGTGGCCGAATCCGGACAGCGCGCTGGTGCCGCGCTGAGCTCGAACCTGGCCGAGACAGGGGTCGCCGCACCCCAACACGATGGCGGTTGTCGTGCTGACGACGGCGAACCAACAACTGCGGGTATGCTGTTTCATAATGATGCACCCATTGATACGTCAAAACACCATTCGAGCGAAGCCGTTCGCTGGAGGCTCCGCAAGATTTATCGGCCGGGTGTCTAATTCGCCGCGTGCCTGAGCGGGATCCCCGGACGCAAAGGCCCCCGGGAGCGCACGGCTCGCAGAGACCCCTCCCGCCCGTATTGTACGTTCCGGCCGGTCGAAGGATCAGCCCTGCCGCACGAAAAAGGGGGGTTCGAGGCCGTGCCGGGCCCGGGTCCAGAAACCTCGCCCCCGCAGTCGAGCCAGAAGATCGGGATCGGAGAACGCATGGCCGCAACCCCGAAGAAAGACCTCTCAACGCGTGGTATGTGCATGTAATAATATGCTACAAAATAGATTACAGCAGTCAGCACAAATGCTCAAGTGCTGTCCTCCCGCAGGCTGTGGAACCCGAACCGCCCGATCTCTTCATTGCGCGTGATGTCGGCCAGGCGGTTTTCAACGTAGTCCGCGTCAATGACGATTTTCTGGCCGCTTCGTTCGGGCGCCTCGAACGAGAGGTCCTCCATCAGCTTCTCCGTGATGGTGTACAGTCGGCGGGCCCCGATATTCTGGGCGTTGCGATTTGCCCGGAAGGCGATAGTCGCCATTGCTTCAATTGCGCTGGGGGTGAACTCGATGTTCACCCCTTCGGTGCTCATCAGGGCGATCTGCTGCTTGGTCAGCGCGTTTTCCGGCTCGGTCAGAATGCGCACGAAATCCTCGTTCGTCAGATCCTGCAATTCCACCCGGATGGGGAATCGGCCCTGCAATTCCGGCATCAGGTCGTTCGGAGAGGCTGAATGAAACGCGCCGGCCGCGATGCAGAGAATGTGATCCGTTCGCACCGGACCGTACCGCGTGCTCACCGTGCAGCCTTCCACGACGGGCAGAAGGTCCCGCTGGACCCCCTGGCGGGACACGTCCGGCCCGTACCCGCCTTCGGGGCCGCACAGCTTGTCCAGTTCGTCGATGAAAAGAATGCCGGCGCTCTCCGTGCGGGCGATGGCCATCTCCGTGACCTTCTCGCGGTCGATCAACGATTCGCACTTCTGTTCGAAAAGAATGCGGCGGGCCTCCCGCAACGGCAGACGTTTGGACTGGGACCGGGATGGAACCAGCCGGTCGAGGAAGCTCTGCAACTCCGGGTCAAGCTGGTCCATGCCCCCGAACGTGGCGAACATCCCCACCGGGCTTGCCTTCTGTTCCACCGCCACGTCCACCATCCGATCGTCAAACTCACCCGCTCGCAACTGGCCCCTCAGCTTTTCGCGGCTGCGTCGCCGGCGTTCAGCCGTCTCGCCGGACACGGCCTCGTTTGACCGGTCAAACGCGCTGGGGGGTATCAATACGTCCAGCAGGGCCTCTTCCGTCAGGCGTTCCGCTTCGGTCCGAACCACTTCCGTCTGCTCGCTGCGAATCATATGGATGGCGCGGTCCAGCAGGTCGCGGATCATGGTCTCCACATCGCGGCCGTGGTAGCCGACCTCGGTATACTTGGTGGCCTCCACCTTGACGAACGGCGCATTGACCAGACCGGCCAGCCGGCGGGCGATTTCGGTTTTGCCCACTCCCGTCGGACCGACCATGATGATGTTCTTGGGGCCTACTTCGTTCCGCATGGATTCCGGGAGTTGCTGCCGGCGCCAGCGGTTGCGAATGGCCACGGCCACCGCTCGCTTGGCGTCGGCCTGCCCGACAATGTAGCGGTCCAGGGCTTCCACAATCTGGCGCGGTGTCAACTCGGTTGCCATGTTCTCCTGCTTCTGCCCGGCTTCGGGCATCCGTCCCTCGCGGCCCATCCACAACCCGGCCGGTCCCAGTACCCGGGCCGGCCGGTTGACGGTATAAGAAGCCGGGGCCTGTGGCAACCGGCCCCCGTAGCGGGTGCTTCGAGCTCCGGGGAAGGAGTTCCGACGTGAGATCGTCATTCCGGATGACCGTCGTTGTTCCCTTCGTGGCAGGTTTGCTGGGCGCGTGTCGTGAGTCCATTCCGATGCCCGACGTGGCACCGTCGTCACAACCCACGGCACCGACGCCGGTTGCGGTGGATCCGGCATCGGGCTTGCCGCCCGCCACCCAGCCGACAGAGCCGATGGCGCCGTCCTTCGATTCGGTTGCCGAACCGCAACGCGGCTGGTTGCAGATCGTCCGGCTGGCCCCGGGAGCGGAAGGCGGGTGGGCAACCGGCCGTTTCGAGACCGACCATAACCGCGTGTGCGTGGAAACGCAGAATGTGGTCGAGTTCGTGCTGGATCAGACGCGCCTGGAGGTTCGGTGGGATCGTCGCGTGGTCCTTCGCATCAACGGGCGGCCGGCGGAGCTGATTCGCAAGAAGGATCCCGCGATTCACTTCCGACGATCGCCGGGCGGAGCGTGGGAGGTGGTGCGCGACTGAGGGTTCGCCCTCGCGGTCGCGGTCACCGGTGTGGGATGTCCGTTGATGGCCGATCCGGGACGAGTCGCTATGCCTTCGTCACCGTCGGTTTGGGCTTGTCCCCGGAGCGCACCCGTCGGATCAGATGGTCGATCTTCTGCGCCTTGGCCCGTTGGGCCGCGGCCTTCGCGGCCGCCATCATCTCCTCGCGCGTGGGCGTCGACGGGGCCGCCGGCCGTCGAGGCACAACCGACACGCGCTCCGCCGATCCATCCGCCTCGATGGCGGCCAGCACGGGTGCGGGGCCGCCAAGCGCCGGACTCAGAACGCTCGATAGCCGCTGTTGGACCTGACTTGTTTCGTTGACCCACTGCTGCAACGCGCCGGCCAGCGTTTCCAGCCGGCGCAGCTCCGCGATCTTCTGATTGGCCTGGAGTGACGCCTGCGACAACCCGGCAAAGACTTTCTTGACCGCCCGACAGACCTCGTTGAGCTGAACCGCCTGGGTCTTGGCCTCGCAGACCAGCTTCTGCGGCTCGGCAAGCAGCGAGGAGAGTTCCACGCGAAGAGACTCCGTCGTCGCCGCCAGGTGCCGCACGCGCAGCTCCAGCGCCTCTCGTTCGTCCGTGAGCTGGACCAGCACACGGCCCTGCAGTTCAATCTCCTCTTCGCGGGCGTTGATGTGCTCAACCAGTTCGCCGGTTTTCTCGAAGAGCGCGGCCGCGATGTCTGAACGTTCGGTCAACTGCGCAGAGGCCTCCATCGCCCCGTCCTTGATGCCCTCGAAGCGGCTGGTGATTTCCACGCCCCGGGCGACCTGTTGCGTCAGTTCGTCCACGACCCGGCGGTGCTCCTCGGATTGCCGGGCCTGGTCTTCGACAAGCTGCCGGGCGGTCTCCGCCTGTTTCTGGATGGACAGCCCGTGTTCCCGGGCCGCCGCCACGCAGACTTCGAATTGCTGGTGGGCGTCCTGCACGGCCAGCATCTGCTTGCCCAGGTTCTCCAGCCGCCCGTCGACCTGGAGAGTCAGGTTTGCCATGCGCGTGTCGATCTGCTCGCGCAACTCGGTGAGCCGTGATTCGAATTCCGTATTGGCTGTCCGCTGCCGCGCTGCAATTTGCTCCTGCGCGTCGTGGAGCCGGCCGGATACCTCCTCGACGACCTTGGTCACACGTGCGTCGAGGTCCGCCCGCATGTCGTCGATCCGTTCCTCGATCCGGCGTTCCGCTCTTGCCAGCTTGCCTTCGATCTCGTCGCCCAGCTCCTGGGCCCGTCCGCCGAAGTGTGCGATGGCCGCGTGAGCGCGATCCTCGCATTGTCGTGCCGTGGCGTCCAGCCGGGCCTGGGCCGCGTCGGATCGCGACTGCACCTTCTGCACCCGTTGTTCCAGATCGCGCATCGTCTCGTCCGCCGCAGCGGTGATCTGCGTGGCCTGCTGAATGATCTGCCGGATGGTCGCTTCCCGACTCTCCGCCGCCCGCAGGATTTCCCGGCTCTGCTCCACCTCGCCGCGCACGTGCTGAAACGCCTCATCCAGGACTTCCTGGGCCTCCTGCCCGGTCTGGCGGATCTGTCCGGTGATCGAGTCTGCCTGGGCGCTGAGGTCCGCGTGAATCCGAGCGGCCCGGTCCGACTGGGTGGAGAGCTCTTGCATCCACTGCTGCGCGCCGGCGTTCGCCTCCGCCAGCGATTGGGTAAGGTGGCCGGCGGCGCTGATGTGCGAGGCCAGTTGGGCGGATTTCATGTCGGCCGCGCAGGCGTTCAGGCCCAGGTCTGTGCTGATCCGGTCCGCCTCGGACACGCGCTGCTCGATCGCCGTCAGGCGCGCGTCGAGCTTCTGCATGCTGTCCTTGAGAATCTGTCCGGCGGTGGTCCGGATGGTCTCCGTCGTCTCCGCCATCCAGCCCTCGGAGCCCCGGCGCTGAGACTCGATCATCTCGTTGACGGCAAGGGACGTCGCTTCCCGCGCCGCGTCCAGCTCCGTCCGGATGGCCGGCATGATGTCCGCCTCCACGGACGCCTGCACCCGGCGCACCAACTCCGCGTGAAAGGCCTCGGATTGTCCTTCCACGAGCTCCAGCCGCGCTTTGAGGATTTCCGTCGCGGCCTCCGAGCGTTCGATGATCGCCCGGTTCTGCTGCTCCAGACGCGCCGCCAGGCCCTCGCCGGCGCGGATCGTGGCGTCTCGCGCGTCGGCGGCGGCGGTGCTGGCTTCCTCGAGCGCGTGGAGGCGCTGTTCGGCCGTCTCCATATACCCGGCCATCCGGCTCTCGATTTCGTGATGGAGATGGGTCAGTCGCTCGCAGGCGCCTTCGCCCGCCTGCAGACCACTGGCCAGCAGCTTCATCTTCTCCTGGGCGGTCTGGGCGATGGCCTCGATCTTGTCGCCGTACTCGGTCAGCCGCGTAACCGCCGTCTCGGCCCGGGCCTGGGCCTCCTCGATGGAGTCCATGCCGTGCTGCACCGCATTCCGCTGGGTATCGTAGCGATCGCTGGCCGCCTGCAACGCGCCGAGGCGGTCTTCCGTCGCGGACAGAACCGCCTGGATCCGCTCTTCCAACGCGGCGATTCTCTCCCCGGCGCCGACCGTCAATCGCGCCACTCGATCCAGCAGAGCCTCCAGTTCCGTCTGGTCCAGTTGAGCCGCCGCCGCCGCTTCTCGCGCTTCGATCTCACGCGTGGCGATGCCGAGCCGATGCAGGGCCTGCTCCGCGCGAGCAATCAGGTTTTCCAGCCGGTTTTCGCTCGTCGACCCCATCTCATCGGGCGCGCCCGCGGGCGAAGGCGTATCCGTGGTGGAATCCGTTGAGACTGTCGCGTCGTTCGTCATCTGATTTTCCATGTCCGCAGCGGTGCTTTCACCGACGGTGGGTGCCACCGTGGCGGGTGGGGGGCCGTCAAAGGTCAGAATCTCGCGGAGGATGGCGTCTGTGATCGGCACGATGCCCGCTTCCGCCGCATAAGACAGGGCGCACCGAGCCAGCCGATTCGCCGTGTGAAGGCAGCCTTCGGTCTGTTCGCACAACAACGCGAACGCACCGAGCGTGAAGAACCGGTTCGCATCTCCGCCGACCGCTGCCACGCGGTGTCGGATGTAATCGGCGGTCTCCGCGGAGGACAGCGGCTCCAACGCCTCGGTCAGAACGATCCGCCGGCTCAGTTCCAGCAGGTCCGGATGCTGCAATTGCGCCAGAGACTCCGGGCGCCCGATCATCACCAGTTGCAGGGCCGGCCCCGCCGAGGTTCGCATCCGCAGCAACAGCTCCAACTGGCCCAGATCATCCGTCCCAAGCTCTTCGACCGCATCCAGAACCACTACGTGCAACCGCTGCGCGGGAGCGTCCGATGCAATCGCATGACGAAGTCGAGCCAGGTGTTCCGTCACACTGCCCTGTTCCTCGACATTCACGTTGAACCGTTCACATACCTGCTCGAGCAGCCGACCGGCTCGGACGTCGCCGCACGGAAGGTAGACGCGACGGTTTTCGCCTTCGAATCGAGACAGCAAACGACAGGCCAGCGTGGTCTTGCCGCTGCCAGGCGCACCGGTCAACAGGACCGCGCCCTGGTTCTCGCGCACGCCCGCTTCCAGGAGCGACAGGATCTTCTCCCGGGCCGGCAAAGCGTAATAGGACGTTTCGTCACACCCCTCCTGGAACGGATCGCGATCCAGTCCGATGCAGTCCCAGTTCATAGTTGAATTCCCTCATGATCGGGCCGGTCGACCCTTTGGCCCAGGCGAAGTCGGCTCGGCCGATCTTCCTCACTGGCGCGGGCGAACCCGGCGCGGAACCTCCCTGTGTCTGGCAATATCGGAAGTCACCGGTTGCGGCTGAACTTATCGGGCAGAGAATCGCAGGGGTGGCGGCTGGGGCGATAACCTTCTATCCCGACTATAGTTGCCTGCGGGAGCCGGATATCCTACGTTTCCCGTACGAGGCACCTTAGACCCGGAGCCGGGGACCGACTGCTGACGTTGACGATGGGATCAACAGAGGCATTCGCCGTGTGGCAAAGGGCGGAACCATGTTAGGCCTCGTGAATGCCGTAGGTGCGCCCGAGACAGCGCGCACAGAAACCGCCGATCGAATGGCTCGGCAACGAGCCCGGGTGGAGGCCGAGAACGCCCCCATCCTGAACACAGGTGAGGCAGCGGTGTACCGCGTGCTGAGAACGGCCATCCAGGCCCTGGATGAATCGCTCAGCGATGCCGCGGCGCGGCGTGCGCCGTCCGGCGACGAGTCTGATCGGTTCGACCAGGCGGAGATGGAACGCAGCACAGGAACACCGGGATTGGGCGGCAATCTGGACGTGCTGGCCTGAGGGGCCGTCGTACAAGTGGGTGAGCGGTTCGTTACCGCTGCCTGAGGGCAGTGGCAACGAAAGCGGCAGGGGTGCAGCCTGATCCGTTGCGGATGGCTGACGGACGGTTCGTGTGCTCGCGCGGAAGGTGCGCCGGCACGAAGGATCGATCGCGAGCCGGTCCGCGCAGGAGGTTGCTCTGTTCACGGAAAGAGTCCGATAATTCGACAGGGTGCGGTAACGGCTTGCCTGCTCGTCGGGCACGCTGGATCGTGACCAGCCGAATCATTCGTTGTCCTCCACGTCATGAGGCGCCCGACCGGCTTCAGACTCCGGTCGGGCGTCTGCCTTATGGGTCCGCAAGGTTCAGCCAATCCGTATGCGCGATGGAATCTGGCCCGGGATTCCCGTGCGATTGCCGGAGCCTGCCTCGGAAACGATCCGCTCGCGCGGATCGCGGCCGTTCATCACAGCGCGATTGTCTCGGGGGTGTCCAGGCACAGGGATCGGAGTCGGTCCGGGTCCACCTGAACGCCCAGGCCGGCGGGGCCCAGAGCCGGCAGGCCGCCCGCATAGCCGAACCGCAAGGGACGGCGGACCACGTCGCCTCGAAGCAGAAATGAGCCAAAACAGCCCTCATAGAACCGTATTCCCGGCGTGATCTCCAGGAATCGCAGCCCGGCCGCGGACAGAATGCTCGTCTCGCCGACCATGCAGCCCAGTTGAATCAAGACCCCGTGCCGTCGGGCAAAGGCGGCCAGCCGCAGGGCCGGCAGCAGTCCGCCACATTTGCTGATTCGGATGTTGAATCCGTCCGCCACGCCGGCCTCGCAAAGGCGCCGCGCGTCTCCCAGAGTGACCAGCGACTCGTCGTGAATCAAGGGCAACCGGATGACATGTTTGAGAAGCGGCAGGTCCTCCTCCCGCCCGCGGGCCAGCGGCTGTTCCACGCCGGCCAGAGGCAGATCCCGCCAATCGCCCAGCCGGTCGATGGCCTCGTCTTTCGACCAGGCGCCATTCGCATCCAGCCGCAGCGAGGCTTTTCCTCGCGCAATGGCCGAACGCAGGTAGGCGTACGCGCGATCGACGCGCTGCGCATCGTTTTCGTCGCCGACCTTGAGCTTGAACTGACGCAGTCCGTACCACCAGAGCATACGCAGCGTCCGGATCATTCCCGACAGGCTGCGATTCGCCAGCACGCCCCCGGCTCGGATCGTCGGACGGCTGCCGGGAGTGCCGAAGCCGCCCAGCCCCGCCCAGCCGGCGATGGTGTGCAACGGTCGGTCAAAGGCCCGGGAATAGGCGTCCAACAGGGCCAGCTCCATGGCGGCCCGAGCGGCCGGTATGGACCGATCACGCTCATCCACGAACGGCAGACTGTCCGCGCCCTCCAGCGCTTCGGCGAAGGAAGCCGGGTGCAGGGTTAATGCGTGCCGCATCAACACGCCCCGCAGGGCGGCCTGGACCGAAGGAACCGTCTCGCCGGTGACATAGGGGCGGGCCAGCGTCTCGCCGTATCCGACCACGCCGTTGCCCAGTTCCACGGCCACCACGACCGGGTCGGCAACCGACCGCTCGGACGCCGCGTGAGACACCGTTCGCCTCATGGGGATCGCCAGCGGCCAGATGAGAATACGTTGGACGGCGGTCGCACTCACTGAATCATCTCGAAAGAACACAGGAGCCGAACTCCGTCGGATTGTGCGCCAGACGCCACATCCGGGCAAGTCGGCGTGCGACCGATAAGATCAGCTCGCCCTCCTCGCGCCGCATGCACGGGGACCGGTTTCCGGGCCTCGCGATGAGGATTCAAAGCGTTCCGCCCACCCATCCGATATTGCCGATGGACCCACCATGGACGACACGCCAGACTACATCCTGGACGGCATCCGCCTCCGCGACGAGGGAGAAGAGCCGGCCCCAAATCTCCGGGCCGCCGGCCGCCGCTGGATCGGCGTCTTGTTCGAGTGCTGCAACCGTTACGTGCGCATCTACAAGAACGCCGCCGGTACGGCGTATGAAGGACATTGCCCGGGTTGTCTGCGCGTGGTACGCGTGCGGGTCGGTCCCGGCGGCACGCAGTCCCGATTCTTCTCGGCGAGTTGAGACGGTTCCGCGGTCGGGTTCGTCCGGACGGAATCTACGGAACATCCGAAGGCGCCGTGGTCGTCACGGGTCGAGTGGTTGCCGCCGATTCGCGCCATGGGCGATCGGCGCGGTACGCGTCCAATTCCTCATTCAGTTGGGCCGCCAGATATCCCAATCCCCGCTCCAGGGCCATCCGCTGCGCTCGCTCGGCGATGGCGACCGCCGATTGGAACCGACCGGACTCGGCGTGCGCGGCCGCCAGCGTTTGCAGTGAGAACGGATCCTGGAACCCGTCGGCGCCGCAGACGCGCTCGGCCAGCTCGAGGGCCTGCTCCGCGTTGCGAACGGTGTCGTCCGGGCAGGTGGCCCGCAGCCAGGCAAGCGTCGCGGCCAGGCTCATCGCGTCGGGGGTGCGACGAAGGCCGTCGATCAACACGGCGGCCGCCTCCTGATTCAGATCCATTCGACGCAGGGTGTTCACGAGCTGGAGTCGCACGTCGAGGTTGGCCGGATCCAGTTCGAGCGAACGTGCGAAAGCCGCCGCGGCTTTCTGGAACTCGCCGAACCCGGCCACCACGAAGCCGAGATTGTACCAGGCGAATGCGTACTCCGGATTCGCGTTGACGGCCGCCTCCAGATGCTCGCGCGCCGCTTGCATGTCACCCCATGCCATCCGGGCAAGAGCCAGCCCGTTGTGGGCCTTGGCATCGTTCGGTTCGATCTCCAGGGCCCGGCGGTAGTGCAGCTCCGCCTCCTCCATCTGCTGATCTTTGAGCAGGCCGTCCGCGAGGTTCACGTGGGCGATCAGGTCGTTCGGGCGGATGGCCACACCCTGTCGCCACAGTGTCACCGAGTTCTGCCAGATGCCTGCCTGCGCGAACGTCAGGATGGAGAGGCTCAGAATCACCACGCCCGCGGCGATGCCCGCTCCTCGCGCCACGGACGGTGCCATGCGATCGCTGGCGCGCCGTCGGGCGACCCAGAGCACTGCCCCTCCGGCCAGCACGGCAAATCCGGTACATGACAGGTAGCTGTATCGATCCGCCACAAGCTGGGGGCCGGCCTGTGCGAAGCCCAGCACGGGGGCCAGGAGCACGATGTATACCAGCCAGACGGCCAGCCCCGCCGGCCAGCGCTTTCGCAGCAGAATGAGCCCGACGGTCACCAACGTGAGGACGACAAGCCGGACCGCGAAACCCCCGCCCAGCAGAACCGGACCTTCGGGAATCTCAATCATGGGCGCCAGGTCCACCGGGTGGAGTGTTTTGATCGCGTAGAACGTCACTCCATAGAGCGCCTGGTCCAGGCGGGCGGCAAGCCCGTAATCCGCCAGGGAAGCAAAAGCTCCGGAATCGGCCTGCGCGACGTACGCGATGCCGGCGAAAACCAACGCAAACAGCAGGAAGGCCAGCTTCTCCGCCCAGACGCGCCGCGCCGACGGACTCGTCCAGCCCACGGCGCCGCCGATTCGTCGCAGGGGATAGACGTCCAGCACCAGCAGCACCAGCGGCATGCCCAAGACCGCCGCTTTGGAGAGCAGGGACGCCACGTACAGCGCTACGGCCCCCACGATCCAGCCGGCGGACACGGCGGGTCGGTCCGTGTAGCGCAGGTATGCCCAGACGGAAAGCAGAAAAAATACGCCTCCAAGCACGTCGCGCCGCTGTGTGATCCAGGCCACGGATTCCACCCGCAGAGGATGGATCGCGAACACCGCCGCCGCGACCGCCGCCGCCAGGGTGTCATACGGAGCGAGAGTCACCGTTCCGGCGGCCCGTAACAGACGGCGGGCGACGAAGAAGAAAGCGGCAGCCGCGCCCAGATGCAGCAGAAGGCTGGTCAGATGGAACCGCTCCGGCCGTTCGATGCCCCAGAGGGTGTAATCCAAGCCGAAGCTCAGCCAGGTCAGGGGCTGGTAGTGGCCGCCGTGAAACGTCGTGAACATCCAGTGAAGCTGCTGGCCTCCCAGGCCGCGGAAGTGTGGGTTCCTCAGCAGGTAGTGTTCGTCCAGCAGGTTGACGAAACCGGCCGACAGCACGGGCAGAAACGTCAGGAAGGTCAACGCAAGCAGGGTTCCCAGGCACGCGGGACCCACCCAGGCCAGCAGATCCAGCGGCTCGCCGGCCGTCGATTCCACCTCTGTCCGCCCACCGGCGGAGGGCTCGGCATTCCGGTTCTCGCTCACGGTTCCTCCGGAGTAATGGGTTCCGTCCAGCGCGTCCACTGTGCCTTCCAGGCCTCCAGCCCGCTGCACCACACCACACGCACCGGAACCGCGTATGCCTGGGGCGGCAGCCCGCCTTTGCGGGCCACAACGATGCACCATTGGATCGCCTTATACCCGATCTCGCCATAGTCGGCACCGACCAGCGCCTGGCACCGGCGATCGGCCAGCAGAGGCCATCGATCCGGCAGCGGTCCGACTCCGAAAACCTTGCACGAGTCGGGCACCAACGGGGCCGACCAGGGCGTGGGATCCTCCAGAAGGCGTTCGCTGACCATCGCCAGCGCTGTCAGCCGCGGATAGCGGGAGCAGAACTCCTGTGTTGCCGCCCAGACCTGCTCCGGCTCGCCCTTATCAGAGCACTCGCGCAGAACATGAACGTCTGCGTACTCTCGAATCCGGTCCCGAAACACGCGGGCCCGCGGATCCAACGAGCCATCGCCCGTCAGGACGGCAATGGTCCCGGCGTGGCCGATAGACTCCAGCAGCGTGTCTGCCAGGGCCCGCCCGATCTGGGCCTCGTCCGGCCCGCAGTGATGAAACGGCTGCGACGACGGCACCGGCCGCATCAGCGTTACCACAAACACACCCGCCGAACGCACGTCTTCCAGAGCCGCCCGTACCGCCTCCGGCTCCGCCACCTGCACACAGACCGCCAGGAAGTCTCGATCCCGCAAGCTCCGCAACAGTTCGCTTTGGGCTGTTGCCGAGGGGGATGACGGGGCAAACGTCTCGATCATGACTCCCCCGAAATCCCGCTGGGCCCGCAGAGCCCCGTTTCGCAGCACCGGCCAGAGAGGATCGTCCTGAGCCGCCCCGACGAGGGCCATCCGAACCCGCTTGCGCGGGCTCCCGGAATCCACGCCGTCCGGGCGATCACAGCCGGTCGGCAGAAGCAGCAGCACGGCCCACACAAGCCACAGTGGACGGCTGACGCTCGTCCGGACCCTCCAGCCCCGGCCGCGCGGTCCGAAACGCGCGTCGCGATCGTCCGGGGTCACGACCGACGTTCCCGCCTTGTCTGCTTGGATGGAACGTTCCGGGCAGATCATGATGGATCCGGATCTCGGCGGCCGCCACCCGACGTCCGCGACTTGTCCCGTTACGGCAGGGCGGCCAGTACCTTCTCGTACCGCTGACGGAACTGGCGGATCCAGTCGGTCATCAGCGCCTCGGCCTCCGGACCGCCGGCCGCCATTTTTGAGCCGAACGCGTAGGCCTCGTCTTCGCCGAATGGCGGCCGGGTCAACTCCGCAAGCGGCTCCGCAGGCAGGCCAGCATCGATCAGGCGCTTCCAGCAGTCTTGCAGATACACGCCGTTCTCACCGGCGGCGGCCACCAGCAGGGGCGCCACGATGTCCCATTGCTTGCCGACCTTGTCCATGTCCAGATCGAGTTCGCGGTTCATCGTGAACGGGTTTTCCGCAACCGCCATCCCATCGGCGTATTTCTCGTAGACGGCGGGCAGCACCGGGTAACGGTATAGCGTGTCGAGATAACCGCGCCGCGCCTCCGATCGCACGCCCCAGAGAATCTGCCCCGATTCGCTCAGGCAGAACCGGACAAACGACTCGGCCACCTCAGGATGCTCCGCGCCGTCGAGTACCGTGATGATGTCCGGCGTGAGGGCGGTCGCCCCCGGCGGGTTGGCGTAGGACAGCCGCCCGGAGGATTGTTCGGCTTCCTGCAAGGCCGTGAAGCTCACCGACAGGCCCGCCAGAGCCAATCCGTTGCGAACGGCCGCAGTCACCTCGGTGCTGCTGGGGAGCAGGGCCCGGGAGTTGCCAGCCATGCGGAGAATGATGGGCCATCCTTCATCCCATCCGTATTTCTGCAGGATCAGGGTCAGGCATTGACGATTGCTCCCGCTGTGGTTGGGGTCCGCCAGCGCAACCCAGCCGTAGTATGCCGGCTGCGCGAGGTCCGCCCAGGTCGTCGGCGGAGGAACGTCGCGCTGCTCGCAGGCCTGTCGATTGAACAGGATTCCGAAGTCGGAGAAGGCCGTGGCGTGCCAGTGTCCCGCCGGATCGCGCGTGGGAAGCCCCAGCATGGTCGTCGGAATATCCGCCACAACGTCTTGGAGTTCGACCGGTCGGGCCTGACCGCGCTGCACGAGAGACTCATGCTCCGTGATCCCGCCTCCGAACAACAGATCGGGCTGACGCCGGTTGCTCGATTCCGAGTGGGGCTCGCGCTGCCGGTTCACGTATTCCAGGCAGTCCAGCGTGCCCATGGGAATCCACTGGATTTCCACGAATCGGCGATACTTCTTCTGGTGCCACGCGGAGAACTCCGCGCCAAACAACTCCCGGATCCGCTCGCTGTGAGGCGTGAGAATGACGAGCTGGGCCGGTTGGTTCACCGTCGTGGGACCATCAGACGGTTCCTCGAGCGTGCATCCGCTCCATCCCGTCAGAAGCATCATCGCGACGGCGCCAAGAGTGAACCATCCCGGAATACGACCGACGATAGGGTGCAGGGTCATGGGGATCATCCTCCACTGGAACCGGTGCAGACGCGGCGGGCGACCGCCAACTCGCCCGTTGCGCAAGGGAGAGTACCACAAGGTTCCGCGGCAGGGAATCCGCAATTCCGGGCAAACGCGACGCGCCGGCACCGTTGACAACGGGCACGTTTCGGCGGTGTTGAAACGTCCGGATGATCAGGCTTCCCCGCGACGAAACAACGCGGACAACCGCCGCCGGACGGTTTGCGGGAGCATCCATAGCGGCAACATCACCAGGGCCGTCCGGCTCCGGGGGTCTCCGGGCCCCGTGAAGATCGACCCCGCCGGATTCGCCTTCGTGCCGACCGGCGCCCCACCGGCCGGGTGCGAAAACTGCGCCTGTCCGGATCATCCCGCGTGACTCGTTTGTTCCAACCCCGCGGGCCGCCGGTGGTACCTCTTTGCGCCACCCTCTGCGCGGTTGGCGGCAAGGCTATCGGCCCTTCTCAAGAACCTTCCCCCGCTGGTCGACACATGGGCGAGGCGGTCATCCATCCGACCGCACCGGTAAACGTGGCTCCCCGGCCATCGGGAGAATCGTCGATGTCCCAGTCCTCGCGCAGCAACCGTCCCGTACTGGATAGCGAGACAGCGTCACGCGTGCCCAACCAGGAGGCCCGGCTGGATCAGTTGCTTCGTCGGAAGGGCGGCGCGACGGCGCAACCGGTCGCTTCCGTCGGCGGCAGTCCACTGGATGTCTTGCGTGAGCGATTCCGATCGGATTTGATCCCCGAGTTCCAGGCTCTGGCCGACAAGTACTCCGAGCACGGCATTCAACTCCACCTGGACGTCGGTGCGTTCTTCCGGGGCGGCAACGAGATCAACATTGATATCGAGTTCGAGACCCGCGGTGTGCGCTACTCCGGAATCGTCCTGCCCCATCAGATCGCCTTTCAGGTGACGCAGTTCACCGGCCAGTCCGCTCCGGCCGTTGCCAGTGGTCCGACCCTGAGCATCCGCAACCTGACGCGCCGTCAATTTCGAGAGTTCGTCTGCGAGCGAATCGCCGAGGTGGTGCGGTTCGCGTATCATCACGACCGATCCGTCCGCCCGTAGCCGCCGCACCGTGGACGTCTGGCGGAGGACGATCTTTCAATTCGTTCCCGGTTCGCTCGCTCGAATGCTTTGTAGATACAGAAGGATATGAGGCTTCCAGGCCTCGATGCCGGCGACCGAACCGTTGGCCTTCACGAAAAAAGGCCCGCTGGGGTGTTCGATGATCGCGCCGATCATGCCCTGGTTCCGCAGGTGGTCCATGTCGCCGGTCACGTGAGTGACCGTCACCCGGCACGGACCGACTTCCAACACTTCTGTCCGGGCGACCTGCGCGGTGGGTCGACCGTCCGGCTGCTGGAACATGTCGTACCATCGGTTCAGGTTGGACTGGACCATGTTCTCCATCGCCCGCATCTCCGGAAACCGGCTGACGCGCACGGATACGGAGTTGGGATCCCCGGGGCCGACGGCCAGACGGTAGACGGCCTTGGGGGCCAGAGCGGCGGGCATTCCGGCGACCGGTCGGACGGGCTGGGCAACCCAGCCCCGCGGCACCGTCAGAGTGATGCCCTCCAGCTTCGTCTGCTCGGTTCCCAGCACCGGCGGAGGCACGGGTGGCAGTTCCACGGGCCGCGTGGACGTGACGGCGGCGCTGGTCGGGGGGGTGATCGGCGGATGACCCGGAGGCAGAGCGGCCGGCTCCGGCACGGCTATGCCTTCAACCGACGGGAGCTGCTGGAGCGATGCGGGCACGTCCGCGGCCTGATTGTCGCTGGTGGTGGTTGCCGCGCTCGGCTCGATGGGCGTCGGTTCGTTTTTGCACGCACCGGCGACGCCGAGCATCACCATCAGCAGTGTGCTGACACTCCGCTTCCGACGGCCCGACACACTTCGTGGGGACGGTCGCTGCCAACGGAGACCTGGATTCATGGGATGCCCTCCGTCCCTGGAGAAACGCCGGTCGGCTTGTTCCGGCGCGTTACAGCACGGATGCCAGCGTCTGGCCGATTTCTCCGGGCGATCTGGCCACGTGGATGCCCGCATCCTCCAGCGCGGCGATCTTCGACGCGGCCGTTCCCTCGCCCCCGCTGATGATGGCCCCGGCGTGTCCCATTCGCCGGCCGGGCGGCGCCGTCTGACCCGCAATGAATGCGACGACCGGCTTGGATACGTGGTGTCGCACGTGGAAGGCGGTCTGTTCCTCGTCCGTGCCGCCGATTTCCCCGATCATGATGATCGCGTCCGTCTCCTCGTCCTGCTCGAAGAGGTCCAGCAGCTCGATGAAGTTCAGCCCTTTGACGGGATCGCCGCCGATCCCCACGCACGTGGTCTGCGAGATGTTACGCGTCGTGCACTGCCAGACGGCCTCGTAGGTCAGCGTGCCGCTGCGGGAAATGATGCCCACGCCCGGGCTGCCGTCATCGACCGGTCGGTGAATGTAGCCGGGCATGATGCCGATCTTGCACTGTCCCGGCGTAATGATCCCGGGGCAGTTCGGTCCGATCAGTCGAGTTCCCTTGTCGTCCAGGTACTTCCGCGCCCGCACCATATCCAGAACCGGAATCCCCTCGGTGATCAGCACGACCAGTGAAACGCCCGCGTCGGCCGCCTCCATCGCCGCGTCCGCCGCAAACGCCGCGGGGACAAAAATCATGGCGGCATCCGCGGCGGTGGCGATCACGGCGTCGTGACAACTGTTGAAGATCGGGACGCCGTGCTCGGACCGCGTGCCCCCTTTGCCTGGGGTCACGCCCGCCACGACCTGTGTGCCATATTCGATACATTGGGCAGTGTGAAACGCGCCCGCCTTGCCGGTAATCCCCTGGCACAAGACCTTCGTATCTTTGTTGACCAGAATGCTCATGGATGACAGCCCCTTGTGATCGCGGGCGCGTGGGCGAACAGGCGAAAAGCCTCTGCCGTGCGGCCCCATAACTAAGTAAAACACCTTACTCCGGGCTTGGCGATCCGCCCCCGCCAGCTTTGTGGGGCGCAGTATGCCCAATTCGGGCCTGTGTGTCCACCGCCATCTACGGTGTCATCCGCTGAATCCCGGGGTCGGAAACCGGGCGGACTTGGCCGGATGACCCGGTCCGGTACTGGTGGACAGTGATGCTTCACACTTGCACTTTATTATCTGTTTCGGGTAGAATCGGCAGCGGGGAGGAACGGACCAACCCTGCTCGTGCATGTCGCAGCGGCAGACTGTCGTTCGTTCGATCGCGGAGAGAGAACACACCTGCGCGTCGGGTGCAGGGGGGTTGTGTATCGGCTCGCGAAACGAAGGAGGAAAGGAATATGAAAAAGCTGGCATTGGTCCTGGGTCTTGTGTTCTGGGCTCCGGCGGCGTTTGGGGCCCTGTACTCGGAGAACTTCGACGTTGATTCGACGGCCAATTGGGTGGTCAATGACCCTGGCCTGACCGACATTGAGGTGGACTTCTTCTACGATTACAGTGCCATTGGCGTTCCGCCCGCACCGGGTGGCTCGAGCACGCGCGGCCTGAAGATGACCTGCAACAACACAGGCGGCGTGTTCGCTGGATTCAGCGTGTCGCCGTTGGGCCAGAATTTCACGGGGAACTATACTGTCACGTTCCATATGTGGCTCAACTACATCGGGCCGCTGGCGACCGGTGGCAGTGGAACGACGCAACTCGCCGAGATGGGCATCGGCACGGCGGGTAACGCGGCCGTCTGGCCGGCTTCGGGGCCGAAGGACTGCGTGATGTTCGCCACGACGCTGGACGGCGGATCGGCGGCGGACTACCGCGCGTATTCGTCCGCCGCATCGACGTCCTACCCGGCCGGCAACGCGGTTTATGCGGCGCCCGGCGGAGCAATCAACAACACGAACCCCTATTACACCGCGGCATTCCCGAGCGTTTCGGCGCCTCCCGACCAGCTCACGTTGTTCCCGAGCCAGACGGGCATGACCCAGGACGGCGTGGCTGCGTTCGCCTGGCGCGAAGTGGAAATCAAAGTGCTCGACGACGTCGCCACCTGGTCCATCGACGGCACGCTGCTGGCCACGATCGACCTTACGACGGTCACGCTCGGCGGTGGGAATATCCTCTTCGGGCACAGCGATACGAACGCCAGTTCGTCCACCGATCCGAACGCCAGCCTGTTGAACGTGACGCTGATCGACAACATCGTTGTCGTTCCCGAGCCGGCCAGTCTGGCCCTCCTGGTCGTGGGCGGGCTTGCCCTCTTGCGGAAGCGACAATAGTCCATCTGGGGTTCTCTGTTGACAGGATCGAGCCGCCCTCCGTGGGCGGCTCTTTCATTGCTGTGTCAGGCATGTTGTGATTGCTGGAGGTGCAAGTCCTCTGCGAGCCGTGATGACCGGAACCGCCAGGCCGAGCAAGGCTGTCCGCCGTGAGGCGGAATCTGACGGAAGCTTCCGGCCAGAACTCGGACTCGACGAACAGGAATCGGATACAAGGCCGGCACGGCGGGGTAACCCAGCCATGGACGGGGATGCCCGAAAATCATCCGGACACGCGTGTTGGCAGAACCGCCGGGACCCGAGCGAAGGAATCGCAACTTACCCTGAGAGTAACCGTTCACGGGTTTTTCGGCTGACGGGGTGGGGTGAAATGGCGGCTGCGTCCGATCCATGGAAACACCAAGCCGCTGGAATCGCACACCACGGAAGAACGGATCGCGCTGGTCCGCCGGTTGCTCGCCCGCATCGAGAAGCTGGAGGCGGAGGTGACGCGGCTCCGCAGAAACCCCTTCAACTCGTCCAAACCACCCTCCAACGACATCGTCAACATGTACCTCCGGTTCATCACGACTCCGGGAGTGGAGCCGACGAACAACCTGGCCGAGCAGGTGATTCGGTTCGTGGTGATTGACCGGCGAATCACACAAGGCACGCGTAGCGTGAAAGGCCGCCGGTGGTGCCAGCGAATCTGGACGGTGCTCGCGACGTGCGCCCAGCAGGGCTGGTCCGCTTTCGCCTGCCTGCGCGACGCCATCTGCGCCTGCTTCCAACGACACCCCGCCCCTTTGCTCTTGCCTATCGGGGTGTGAACGGTTACTCCGTCATGTACTTGCGATAGGCCGAGAAGTAGTCGCAGCCCAGAACGCCGTTGAACTCCCTTCCCAACGTCTCGATCAGCACCTCCGAGCCCCGCGATCCGTCGATCTTGAAGAGCGTATACATCTGCGTCCGGAAGCACCCCGTCCAGAAGGTCTTGCCGTTCTCTTTGTGCCCGGTCTCGTCCACGTTCAGACGGGGTTCGCCCGGCAGGCACATCCGCAGCGCCTCGTACCCGCCGGCCAGCGCCTCGCTGGCCTTGCCGATCAGCTTGGCCAACTGCCCCCGCGAGATGG
>JBPOIK010000021.1:0-9454 GCA_052034525.1 Planctomycetota bacterium | reverse complement strand
CGCGCGTCTGGAGGACCGTCGCCGTTGTGGGCATATGTTGAAGCGGATCCAGGATTTGTTTGCCGTGGAGCGCAAAGCGCAGGACGCGCGGGAGGATCCGTCCTCCGCGTTCGGCGACGCCGAGCATCTGGCGTTGCGTCGCGCGGAGTCGGCCGCGCGGCTCGACGAGATCCGGTCTTGCGCGGATGCCTGGTCCGTGGAGGTTCTGCCGGGGAGCGGCGTGGGCCAGGCGGCGGACAGGAGCGAGGCGGGATCCTCGCCGCGCGGCAAGTGGGCGATGACGTCGCGCATGTGGAGGAACGGGGACCGGTCCGAATCCTCGGGCGATCTTCGTGGATCAAGAGGAAGCTGGCCGGAGCATCCGGTTTAGACAGTCAGCTTTCGGCCGCAGCGGTCGGCCCGGACCATCAACCCCCGGGACACAGCGGTCGGTCCGGACAATCAACCCCCGGGCGCAGCGGTCGGTCCGGACAATCAAATCCCGGCCCGGAGTGGGGTGCTTGGACAGTCAGACCCCGGCCGGAGGGCTCAAACCGCTCGCCACCAGCGCCGGCAGTGACCCACGCGATCCGACATGCCGCACCTTCAGTCGGCGCGTCATGCCGAATCTCCACCCCCCGCTGCCAGATACAATTCACCGGGCGCTTGGATTCATCGGGAGTTTACGATGCGCGGCGAAAGCGGTCAGCCGCAGGACGCGGAGCGCGCGGTGGCAGGCCGGTTCGTTTCGTCCGCCACGCCGGCGTAAACCATCGCGGACCGCACCAGTTCGACGAACAGCGGGTCGGGCTGCAAGGGGCGAGACGTGAGTTCGGGACGAGCCTGGGTGGCCAGAAAGCAGGGGTGCTGGTCGGCGGGCAGTTCCAGAATCTGCATGATGGGCTGGTCCGGAGCCCGGCCGCTGAAGATCATTCCGCCGTCCTCCAGCGGTTGAATGTACCGCGGCGACACCTCGTAGTGGTGCCGGAAGCGGAGCCGCACGGTGGAGACCTGGCCGTAGAGGTTCCAGGCCCGGCTGCCGCGCATCAGCTCCACATCCTGGCCGCCCAGCCGCATCTTGCCGGCGGATTCTTCGGTCGTGCGTCGTTCCGGCAGGGTGTCGATGACCGGATGGGGCGCGGCCGGATTCACTTCCGTGCTGTTGGCGCCCTCCAGGCCGCAGACGTTTCGGGCGTACTCGATCACCGCGATCTGGAACCCGTAGCACAGGCCGAGATAAGGCATCCGGTTCTCCCGGGCGTAGCGTACGCAGGCGATCTTGCCTTCCACGCCGCGTACGCCGAACCCTCCGGGCACGATGATGCCGTGCATCTCTGCCAGCCGGTCGGCCACGTCCGCGTCGGCGACACCGCCGCTGTCGATCCATTCGATCCGGACGCGGGCGCCCAAGTGGGTGCCGGCGTGTTCCAGGGCCTGGATGATGCTGGCGTAACAGTCTCGCAGGGAGGTATATCGGCCGGTGATGCCGATGGTGACCGGCCGGTCCGCCGTTCGGTAACGCGTGATGTACCCGTCCCACACCATCCGCGCCTGCTGCTCGCGTGACGCATCGGCCGGCGGCAGGGCGAGAATTCCCATGACCGCCTGATCGATGCCTGCCTCACGCAGCATGTTCGGCACCAGATACACGCTCTCCATGTCGTGCATGGAGAACACCCGTTCCACCGGCACGTTGGAATACAGGGCCAGCTTCTCCTGCACCTTGCGGGTCACGGGCCGATGGGCGCGGCAGGCGATGATGTGGGGCATGATCCCCGTGGCCATGAGCTGCCGGATGTTGAGCTGCGCCGGTTTGGACTTCTGCTCGCCCAGGGTGGGCGGCTCCACCACGTAGGTCAGGGCGACGTAGCAGCAACTGTTGGGCCCCTCCTTGAAGGCCAGTTGCCGGACGGCCTCGATGAAGTATGCGTTCTCCACGTCTCCCACGGTGCCGCCGATCTCCACAAACACGATGTCCGCCCCGGTCCGGACGGCCAGCTCCCGCAGGCGATACTTCACCTCGCCCGTGACGTGGGGGATCATCTGCACGTCGCGGCCCAGGTATCCGCCTTTGCGCTCCTTGAGGAGCACCTCGGAGAAGATCTGCCCGCTGGTGCAGAAGTTCTGCCGCGACAGGTTCTGGTTGAGCACGCGCTCGTACGTGCCCAGGTCCATGTCGCACTCCATGCCGTCGTCCAGAACGAATACCTCGCCGTGCCGGTAGGGATTCAGGGTGCCGCTGTCGAGATTCAGGTAGCCTTCCAGCTTGATGGGCGCCACCTTGAACCCCTTGTCCTGCATGACCTTGGCCAACGAGCTGGCAAAAATACCCTTGCCCAACCCGCTCATCACCGTGCCGAACACGATGACGAACTTGGTCCGGCCCGGCTGATAGCCGGGGGGCACCAGCGTGTAAAACTCGGTATCGTCCGAGACGTTCCCGAAACCGGCGAGCACTCTGTCGGGGGTCATGGCGGCTCTCTGAAGCGCTGAGTTGGGGATGGCGGACTGCTTCCTATCGGCGCGATCGGGCTCCGTATCGTTTCACAAACGCGGCATAATCGGCCGGCGTATCGATACCGGCCGTCGCACGCTCCACCAGCTCCACGGCGATGGAGTATCCGTGTTCCAGAGCCCGGAGCTGTTCCAGTCGTTCGATTCGCTCCAGCCGGGTCGGTTCCAGCGAGGCCAGGGTCATCAGGAAATCCCGGCGGTACGCATAGATGCCCAGGTGCAGATACGGAGGCGCAGGTCCGCTGACGCCCGTCGGCTCGGCCGGCGCGGCCGGATAGGGAATCAGGCCGCGTGAAAAGTACAACGCCCGACCCTGCCCGTCGATTACCACTTTCACGGCGTTGACGTCCGTCGGGTCGCTCTGGGGAACCGCGGAGAACGGGCAGGCCAGTGTGGCCATCTGACACTGACGATCGACCGCCAGCCGCTCGACCAGTCGGTCGATGCAGGTCGATTCCAGCTCCGGCTCATCACCCTGCACGTTCACGATGATGTCGAAGTCCAGCTCGGCCGCCACCTCGGCCACGCGATCGGTGCCCGATGCCTGGTCCGTGCGCGTCATGATCGCCTCGCCGCCGAACTCGCGGACGGCTTCCAGAATCCGCTCGTCGTCGGTGGCGATGATGACCCGCTGAATGTGGCCGGCCGCGAGTGCCCGCTCATATACATGCTGTATCAGATACTTGCCCGTCTCCCTGGCCAGCGGCTTGCCGGGAAAACGCGTCGAGGCAAACCGGGCCGGGATCACCGCACACGCGGAAACCGTGAACACATCCGGCGGAACACTGGGCATACTTGGGGGATGCACGGGGCAATCTTACTCGGCGTTTCGAGGGCTGTCAAAAGCCCCCTCTCCGGCCTTGATGGGGCCGGCCAGGTGCCCCATGTTCGATCGCGGCGGACGGTTCGGACGAGCGGACAGAAGTGTCTCACGTCGACCATAATCAGAATCCCTCGGCGGCGGCGAATCGTGCCGATTCGCGCCGGTTCCTCGCCAGACAACATCGCTGCTACGCTCGCTCCGAAGCCGGCCTGTCGCTCGTCCGGACCAGACTGCCGGCGTGCTGGCGCTTCCGTGCCGATACGCACCGGGCGCGTGCATGTGGCTGTGACGAACGACGGGAACTCAGTGGCCACCCGCAGGTTTTCCTGCCGTGGGCAGTGGATGAACGCTTCACCGGGGGTTCGGGGTTTTCTGTGGCCGCGGCTGGTCCGCAACACGACGCCCGCACACACAGACGTAACCTCCGCCCTGACAGCAGGTTAACGCTTGTTGCCTCTTCTTGCCGCCGCGTGCTGCACTCCGGCAACGAGATTCGCCGATTCAGCCTGTGGCGGATTCGCTCTGCCTGGCGTACAATCGCGGTTGCGCGACAGCGTCGGCGGATGGGTTGGCGGCACAGGCCCGCTGCGGCGGGCCACCGATGGTAAGCGTGTGGTTGTACTGAGGAAATGGAGGACCTGTGATCAAGATTCGACCTCGGGGGAATGAGTCGGTCCAGCAGATGTTGAAGCGATTCAAGCGGTTGTGCCAGCGCGAGGGATTGACGCGCGACATCAAGCGGACCAGCTATTACGAGAAGCCTTCTGAGCGACGCCGGCGGAAAACCCGCAAATCACAGCGTCGCCAGACGATGGGATAGACTCGCTGGCCCGGTCTGACAAGCAGCCCGCCGAACGCGCAAACGCGCGAGCGGTCGAGCTGTTCGCGCGCCGGTGCATATGGCACTCACCTGATGCCGGCGCCCGCCCGGCTAGCTGTCGATCTGCACGCCTGCGAGGGCGACCGCCACGTTGTCCGCAAATTCGAATACCTTGTGCAATTCGGAAACCAGCATGATCCCCCAGACGTGGGTGCCGACGCCGCACAGCACGAGCCGGGTTCCGTTCTTCATGACCACCTGTTCCCGCAGGTCAATCAGGCGTGCGATATTGGACGAGTTCAGGTACGTGACGTTGGACATGTCCAGCACCACGTTCAGGCGGGGGTTGCCCTGAACCTGCTCGTAGAGCCCCTCCAGATCGTCGGTGAAGGCCGGATCGTCCTGCAATTCCGCGACAAGAATGTTTTCAGACCAGTTCTGAATCGACATCGTGCTTTTCGCTCCGGTGGCGTCGGTGGCAGGCTACCCGCACGCCCGGAACCTGTCAACGCAAATCGCGGACGATGGAATGCCGGGGAACACCGTGGAGTCTTCGCATACCGCCACCCCTTCCGACCGACCCTGCGGACGAGACTCGGGCGGCATACGATTGTGCCGGATCGCGTGCGCGCAGCGGCGCCGTCCGTGCTTGTTGCGAAACCTTACGTTCCTGTCCCGTTTTATCTTATGCGGACCAGCAGGTGCCGATCCACGCCCGCTTCATGCAGGGCCGGCGCGATGTCCTTCAGGAATCGGTGCCCGTCGGTGTAATAGCCGGCCGTCGGCGACAGGCCCGGGACACGCCAGGCCCAGTAGCGGTTCAGCCCGATCATGAACAGCTCGCGCAGGTATTTGCTGACAATGCTGGCCAGAGCCACGGGCAGATGGCGGTCTTCGCCAGAGACGGCAAACTCGACCCGCACTTCGCCGCCCTTGCGGCGCAGGGCATAGGCGCTTCGCTCGGCGGATTCCTCCAAGATATGCAGGTGGTATCCCTCGAACGCCGTGAGCAGATGTGCACCGTAGCGGGCGCGGCCGCCCTGGCGGTCCACGAATGCGCGGACCTCTTGATCGCCGCCGCGGGCCATGGCCCGACTGAGCACCCGCAGCACCAGCCCCAGCAGCACCACCCCCTTGTTTCGCGTATGGCTGACGAGCCGGTTGAAATGCCCCTCCGGCAGAACCTCGACGAACGCACCGGCGAACGTCACCTGCTGCCGCGTGCAATCGTGTCGCAGAGCATTGGCCTGCGTGCCCAGCGTCACCGACTCCAGCGCGGCCGGAAGGTCCAGATCAAAATCGCGATACCAGGGATAGAGGTCCAGTTGGCTCAGCACATCTGGACAGAGTCGCCCCAGCAGATCGCGAAACGACGCGGGCTCCATTCCGGCCAGGCGCAGGACGGTCAGGGCGCTGCGTTCCAGGCCGGCCAGGCCCGTTTTGCGATGGTAGAGCTTCTTGCTGTCGAGAATGGGCAATCGCCGGTCACGCCGCACCGGTCGGCGGCAGACGCTCTGCCGGAGCCGGTCCCACAGGCACTGCTCGGCCGCCTCATCCGGCACGCACCAGGCGGTGGCCGACACGATCAGCGGCCCCAGAACCGGTCCGTACCCCGCCTCGTCAATCCCGACCAGAATCGCCACGCATCCACCTCCGCGCCCCTCACGGCCTGACGGATCGGTTGCGATTGTAGGGCGTCGGTTCCGCCCACACCAGCGCGGTTGCGTCATGGCAGCGCCAAGCCGGCTCCAACGCTTTCGGAGCAGACGGGGCCCCGACGTGCGGCCGGCGTTGTCTTGTGGCGGCGACCGGACGGTACTATGCTTGTCCCGAGCGATTCAACGGCGCCTGCCGACGCCGTTCACCGGCGGGAGGCTGACCTGTGCCGACGTGTTCCGGCAATCGAAGCATCATCCATCGCGCGCCGAGCCTTCCGCCCCTGCGGTGCCCGGACAAACCGAGATCGTCAACACGATCTTCTATCAGAATACCGGGCCGGTGTGGGTCTCGTCGGCCCGCGATCTCGACATGCGGAACTCCATCGTTTTCAACTCCCCGTTTGCCGCCCTCGCGTGGGGCGATGGTCTGTATGTCAGCGACAACGGCAGTACGATCGCCGATCTGGAGGCCGCCGGCGGCGGAGCGGACAACCCGGGCATCGTGGACCCACGGTTGGTGAATCCGCAGGCGGGTGATTTCGCTCTGGCGACGGACAGCCCGGCTCGCGACGCCGGGACCAGCAATGTGGAAGAGTTCGTGAACTTCGATCTGCTGGGCCACCCGCGCGTGTCGGGTCCGGCCGTGGATCTGGGGCCGATCGAATCCCAGTAGAACGGGCCGGTCGGCAATGCCACCCGCGCGGTCCGAAGTGCGGACCGGAAGCTCCCGGGCGCAGCGATGACGGCCCCGGACACTCTCGCCGCCCGCCGCTTACAGACCAAAGAGCTCCTCGTCCTCCTGGACTTCGGTCGCGTTGCCGCGGGTGGGGTTGGGATACACCCAGAGCAGGACGGCGGCCAGAAGCAGGCCGACCATGTCGGCCACCCAGTCGGCGAACGAAGTCGTCCGGTTCACGAACGACAGCCCCTGCGTCAATTCGTCGATCGCACCGAACACCGCGTAAACCACGGTCCAGAGGATGATCCATCGGCCGGAGACCCGGACGCCTCGACTGACGGCCGCCCGCCCGCCCAGCGTGGCCAGCGCGAAATAGGCAAACAGATGGATGACCTTGTCGCCGCCCGTCGGGACGCGAACGCCCTTTGGAACGGGAATGTGGGTAAGTACGAAAAGCCCGGCCCAGCAGCCCAGCCACAGCAAAGTCAGCGGATGAGCCCACCAGGGCCGCGCCGGCAGCAACCGGACCGGCCCGCCGTCACTCGGTTCCGCCGGAACGGACGCGGGGTTCTGTTCATCAGGCGATATTGGCAATGGACGAATCCTGTGAGTTCGGGGGATCGATTCGCACGGCGGGGGTCGGGGCGTCCGTGCGGCCGGCCGATTCCAGTTCGACGGGCTCCTCGGCGACGCCCAGCACCTCCACGGCGAGTCGGGCATAATCCAGCGCGCCGTTGCAGTGCGGCTCGTAGTCGAAAATGGACAGGCCGTAACTGGGGCATTCGGCCAGCTTGATATTCCGCCGGATGACCGCGTCAAAAAGCCGGGCCTGCGACCAGGGCACGTTCGCGCCGCGGGCCTCTGCGAGAAAACGCCGCAGGTCGTCGACCACCTCGCCGGCCAGCTTGGTGCCGGCCTCGAACATGCAGAGCACCACACCCCCGACCTTCAAATCGCTGTTGATGCGGCGCTGAACCAGAGTGATGGTCTCCAGAAGCTTGCCCATGCCCTGCAGACCGAGAAAGTGAGCCTGCAGGGGAATGATCACCTCATTGGCGGCCGCCAGCCCGTTGAGCGTCAAGACACCCAGCGACGGGGGGCAATCGATCAGCACGAGATCATACTTGCGACGTGAATCCGCGATGGAATCGTGCAGCAGGACATCACGCCCGACGGCCGACACCAGCTCCGCCTCGGCGCCGGCCAGGCGGGTATGCGATGGCACGAGCCAGACGTTCTTGCGGACCTTGAGGGTGGCGTCATCCAGAGGCGTGCCGCGCACCAGCACATCGTACACCCCGGGCCGGTCCGCGCCCGGCTCGGCGCCAAAGTGCAGCGTGAGGTGGGCCTGCGGATCGAGGTCGATGGTCAGCACCTTCTTGCGGCGGGCCGCCAGGGCCACCGCCAGGTTGCACACCGTAGTGGTCTTGCCGACGCCGCCTTTCTGGTTGATGACCGCAATGCGCCGCATGGGGTTCTCCTGGCCGACGACCGACAGGGATGATCCACGACCGGCATGCGGCGGTCGAAATCCGCCGAAACACCGCACCAAGCGCCATTATAGGCGCAGCCGCCGCAAATGTAAGGGGGTGAGACAAAATGGGGACTGTGGCCCGGGGCGATTGACAACCCGCTACACGTGCCAGACGCGGTCTTGTGGGCGGGGGCGCGGCGGCCATCCGCCCGGCTGCGAAAACGGGCGGAACACAATCGGGTAGGAAGGGGCCTCGCAGCCCCCGTCCTCCCACACCACCAGATGTACTCATCCTGAAAGAACACTCCGTAGCGTCCGGTTTGGCAGCGGGTGTACGAACGTTTTCTGGCCTCCGGTCGGTCGGGCCTGCTTCCCGCCTCGGTCCCGCGCTGACCCTCCCCTGTGCGGGAAAATCCCCCAGCGTGTTTCCTGGTGGGGGACCTTGCGCGTCGAGCCCGCCCTGTGAGCGATACCGTCACGCCGCAGCGCCCCTTCCCGCCCCATAAGCCCGTATCGTCGTGCCGCGCGTGCGCGCTCGAACCCACGCGCCTCTTCCCGTCCGCCCAATTCGACGAGATCATCGTCCATGCGTCACGGATTCAGGCATACTATAACCAAATCCACATGGCCACCAATCGCACGTGCGCACCGGTCTATTTCATCGCGCTTCTCCAAAACGGAAGGAATCCCCAACGTATCAGAGACTCTCATTATCCGACTTGGCACAGCAACCAGCCAACGCTGGCCGGAGGCCGCGTTCCACGGGCGCGCGAATGTCCTGTTCTTCCCGCCCCTTCACCTCTGCCCGTCAGGGCGTGAACGGCTGCTCTTCGTGTTCAATGGCAGAAGTGGTGAGTTTGGCAGACAGCCGTCTGAATATCTTCAGTTTGTATTCTCTGGCTAGCTCCACAAAACGTGACCGACTTGGCTCGAGGAGAAGCACCTCCTTCTGTGTATATCGCTCGTATATCCGACCATCTCGCTCCTCGAAGTCGCTCAGATTCCCACCGTATCGCAACTGCATTCCCTCCGGGGCTCGAAAGCGGATGGTGTCGTACACAGGAATAAACTCGAAGTCTCGTTGTGCAGGCGCTAGATACTCCCCTTCCCGATCTGTCAACCTGAGGTAGCGGTTTCCCACAAGATCGGAGAACGATCCTGGAAGCTCGCCGCTGTGGTCGAGCACGTAGTGTGCATAGGCACGGTACATCTGCATGATCTCGATGCGCACTCGGTCATCGCGCCACACAGACCATCGCAAACCAACCCATGTCAGGGCTCCCCCAGAGACCATGCACACCGCCAGAATGAGCCCAGAGGTAGTCTCACTTCCTGTGGAATTTGAAAAGGCGAGGGGCATCCTCCATAAGTGTTTTTTGCTAAAGCACTTTGAAAGGAGGAGCCCCCATGGGCAATACAACCGATCGAGGCAGGAAGATCAAGGACCAGGGCGAGGCGATGGCGGTGGTGCGGGATCTGTTGGAGATCCTGGCCCGCCAAGGCGCTC
>JBPOIK010000121.1:0-10342 GCA_052034525.1 Planctomycetota bacterium | reverse complement strand
GCACGACGTGATTCCGCTGGGCGAGGGAAAGTGCGTTCTGACAATGTTGGACGCCGGCGGCAGCGGGGTTGCGGGCCTGGCGCAGGCGTTGGCGATCCGGGCGGGCATCCGCTGCGCGTTAAGCGTGCGCGACGATCCGATGGATCTGGCGCCCGCGCTGGACGCGCTGAATCGCGGGCTCGCCGGGCAGCCGGACCGGCAGCTCGTCACGACCGTGGTGGTGGGTGTGGACCTGTCGATCGGCCGGGTAGCCTATATCAACGCGGGCGGTCTGCCCCCATTGCTGCTGATGGGCGCGGGTCGGCTGATCACGCTGGACCAGCCGTCGCTCGTGCTGGGTGTGGATGCTCAGTACGCCTACGAAGCGAACAGCGTCGATCTGCCGGCCGACTTCCGGATCGTCTGCCACACGGACGGACTGGTGAACGCCGCCAATGCGACGGGGGAGGCGTTCGGCGAATCGCGGTTGCACGAACTGCTGCTGGATCGTGACGCCTTCCAGGAGCCCGGGGCGGTTATCGAGCGGATTCTCGGCGCCCTCCACACGTACACCGGCGGGCACGCGCCGGACGACGACGGCACGATTCTGGTGCTCGCCAAAGGGTGATTGGGGAAGCAGACGCGCTGCCGATCCGGTACCGCTCGACCGGGCAGGGCGCGTCGCGGACACGGGGAGGGTTTCACGATGTGGAAAACGCTGATCGTGGCGTGGCTGGCGTGCGTGGCAAGCGGCTGCCTTATCGTGAATGCGCCGCCCGTGCCGGACTACTCGGTGGAGATTGCGCCGGCGGCGCCGCCCTCGGCTCCCGGAGAGCCCCCGGCGCCCGTGCGGTACAAGCCGTACGCACGCGAGCTGAACGCCGTGCTGCGCCAGGAAGCCACCATCGAAAAAGAGCTGGGCAAGCGAGACTGGGACGAACTGGGAGACGAACTGGGCGACTGGCAGCGCAAGGTGCGCCGCCTGGCGGGCGTGGCCGACACCTGCGACGACCCGGCCCTCATGCGGCGATGCTGCGACACGCTGGACGGGCATATTGCGACGATGCGCAAAGCCCAGCGGAACCAGGACGCGCGAGCGGTGGAGCGAACGCTGGAAGAGACCGGGCCCGTGCTGCGCGAGCTGAGCCGTACCTTCCCGCTGACGGAGCCCATGCCCGTCCACGAACCGGCTTCTGACGCGACGGAAAGGCCCACGCCCTCCAGTCGAACCGGAGACAGCCGGCCATGATCGCCCCGGTCGCCGCGGAAGCCAAGATCGTTCACGCCCTGCTCGAATCACGCGGGCTGACCCGAGCGGCGCTGCTGGAGGCTCAGTACGATGCGCAGGCCTCGGGACTTCCACTGGTCGAGGTGCTGCTCAAGCGCGACAAGCTGTCCGACGAGGACGCGGGGCGCGCCTACGCCGATCTGTACGGCCTGCGGTACCTGGACCTCTCGCGGCGCCCGCCCAGCGTGGGTTGGGTTCTTTCGCTGCCTGAGAACGCGGCCCGCCGGGCCCGCTGCCTGGTGTTCGGCGAGGTGAACGGCGAGCTGGTCGTGGCGGTGGCGGACCCCGTCGATCCCGCGGTGAAGGCCGCCGTTTCCATGCGGTTCGACCGCCCCGTGCAGTACGTCGTCAGCCCGCGTTACCAGATTCTCGATGCCCTGGACCGCATCTACGGCGAGGCCCGCCGAAAAGGCCAGCGTCTGGTGGAGGCCGGGCCCATCGCCTCCACCGTGGCCACTCGATCGGCCACCGGACTGAACGTGCTGGAAGAGCTGGATTCCATCATCGACGAGGCGGTGGACCGGCGCGCAAGCGACATTCACATCGAGACCGAGGAAGACCGCCTCCGCGTGCGTTACCGCATTGACGGCCGGATGATCGAGGCCCGCTCATATCCCGGCGAAGTGGCGGCCCCGATGATCTCCCGCGTGAAAGTGTTGTCCACTCTGGACATTGTCGAACGGCGCAAACCGCAGGATGGCCGGTTCAACAGAACGAGCTTCGATCAGCAGATCGACGTCCGGGTGGCGGTGATTCCCACCATTCACGGGGAGCGGGCCACCATGCGCCTGCTCGCCATGAATCGGGGCCAGATGGACCTCGCCGGGCTGGGGATGGATCTGGAGGTGCGACAGGCGTTCGAGCGACTGATTCACCGGCCGCACGGCATCATCCTGATCACCGGCCCCACCGGCAGCGGCAAGAGCACGACGATGTACGCCGCGCTCCAGATCATCAACACCGTCGACAAGCACATCATCACCGTCGAGGACCCGGTGGAATACCACATTCCCGGGGTGAACCAGGTTCAGGTGAACCGCGAGTTCGGCGTGTCGTTCGCGTCCGCCCTGCGCAGCATCGTCCGGCACGATCCGGACGTGATCATGGTCGGCGAAATCCGCGACGAGGAGACGGCCCACCTGGCTCTGGAGGCTTCGTTGACCGGCCACCTGGTGTTCGCCACCCTTCACACCAACTCGGCCGTGGGAGCCCTGACCCGACTGCTGGACATGGGCTGCGAGCCGTATCTGGTGTCCAGCGCCATCATCGGCGTCATGGCTCAGCGGTTGGTGCGGCGCATCTGTGGCAACTGCCGGAAGGGCTATGAGGCCAACCCGGCGGAGCGGCGTCTGCTGGAAATTCCACCGGAACGGACTCAGGTGGAGATTTTCCGCGGCGCCGGCTGTGCCCGGTGCGGGCGCAGCGGGTATTTCGACCGGATCGGCATTTACGAACTGGTCCCGTTTGACGCCGGCCTCGCCGATCGAGTGATGGAGAAGGCGTCCACGGAGACAATGCATCGATACGCCCTGGCGCACGGAGCGGTGATGCTGCGAACCGACGCGATCACGAAGGTTCTGCGCGGGTGGACCACGCTGGAGGAGGCGCTGCGCGTCACGACGGCCGATACGTACGGATCGTGAACGGCAATGGCGCTGGAAGAGGGCGGTCGGCCCGAGGGCTGGACGCTCGGCGGGCCCATCAGTATGATTCCGACTCGTCTGAGCAAGGCCATCCGGGGGCGGATGCCGTTTCGATGCGCCAGTGGCGGCGAGGCGTCCGTTTTGTGATCGGAGAAGCACGCTCGGAAAGGAGTTGATTATGGGTGCGTCCACGTTGTTCAGCGGACTGCTGTCCAGCCTGCTCCCGCTATTGCTGAACCTGTTGATTGCACTTCTGTTCGGCGGCAGAGCGGCCCTGTGATCCGCCGTGGATTGGAGTCCCCCGTCCATCCGCGCGGTTCCCCGTCGCGCGGATGGTCGGGGTTGACTGCGCTGCCACTCGCTTCTTCCGCATTCGTCTGACGCCACCTGGCGGCCGACCGGCCGTTCCGGATGCCGCCCGTCGGAATCACACGCCGACCCGTCGATCTTTTCCCACGCACGCGCCGGACGGACGGCCTGACGGTCTGCCGGCTTCCCCCCGTTTTCCACCCGGGGCATCACGCACAGCTCCGTCATTCGCCAGCCGCCGCGCCTCGGCGTACAATCGTCGCTTGCAGGACAGTCATGGCCGCCCGTCGCAGGGACAACCAGACGCCCCGGCTCTGGGTTGAGCCGGGCGAGGAGAAGGAAGGACCGATCGCGCTGGTTGCGCCGGTGGCGCCGATCGACAAGGTCTATTCCTTCGCGGTGCCGCCGCGCCTGGCCGACCGGATCACGCCGGGCCGGCGGGTGCGCGTGCCGCTGGGGCGCACGGGCCGGCTGTTCGACGGTTTCTGCCTGGAAATGCAGACCGGCCCCTGGACCGGCACGCTTCGGTTCATTGAATCGGTGGCAGATGCGCGAAGTTTCCTGCCGCCGGACCTGCTCGCGCTGGGCCGGTGGATGTCGCAGCATTACGCCTGCCCGCTGGGCCGGACGCTGGACGCCCTGGTCCCGCGGGTCGTCCGCCGCCAGGCCGGGTTCGAGACGATCCGCCTGGCGAAGCTGACCGGTCCGACACCGCCCGACGAACCCGATCGCCAGCGTCTTGGCGCCATGCAGAAAGCTGTGCTTGAGGCCCTGACCCTGGCTGGCGGCCCGATGGACGTACGCCGGCTTGCCGAGGTCACCGGAGCGTCTCCGGCCACGCTGCGAACCCTGGTCGGGCGCGGGCGGATCGTCATCGAAACGATCAAACAGCCGGTGGAGGCGCCGCGTGTAGATCAGCCGCGGCACGAACCGGAGTTTGCCCTGAACGCCGACCAGCAGGCCGCGCTGTCTCGCGTGCATCAGGCCATCGACGCCGACGCGTTTCGCGTGTTGCTCCTCTTCGGCGTCAGCGGAAGCGGCAAGACGGAGGTCTACATTCATGCCATGCGCCGCGTGCTGGCCGCCGGTCGGCAGGCCATTCTGCTGGTGCCGGAGATTGCGCTGACCACGCAGCTTGTGCAGCGACTGGCGGCCCGCTTCTCCGATGTGGCCGTCATCCACAGCGGCCTGACCGGAGTGGCTCGCTCGCTGACCTGGGAGGCCATCGCCGGCGGAACCCGGCGGGTGATCATCGGCACGCGCAGCGCCGTATTCGCGCCGTGCCCTAACCTGGGTTTGATCGTCGTGGACGAGGAGCAGGAGGCAAGCTACAAAAACCTCCGCGCCCCGCGTTTCCACGTGCGGGATGTGGCCATCAAGCGGGCACAGGCGGCGGGTATTCCGGTGCTGCTGGGGTCCGCCACGCCGTCGCTGGAAACCTGGGTCAACGCACAGCGGGCGGAGCACTACGAACGAATCGACCTGCCGCGCCGCGTGCGCGAGCTGCCCCTGCCGACCGTTCACCTGGTGGACATGCGCGATGAGCAACGACTCATCGGCCGCAATGCGCTGTTCTCACGCCTGATGGAAGAGCGGCTGACCGCGACGCTGGAGCGCGGCGAGCAGGCCCTTCTGCTGATCAACCGCCGCGGCCACGCCGGCGCGCTGTTCTGTCCGAACTGCAAGATCCGACTGGAATGCCCGGACTGCCACGTCGCGCTGGTCTTTCATTCCGCCACCGGGCAGGCCCTGTGCCACTACTGCCGGCACCGGCTGGACGTGCCGGACCTGTGCCCGAACCCGTCGTGCCGGTCGCCGCTGGCGACCTTCGGCGCGGGCACGCAGCGGGTGGAGGAGTTTCTGCGGAAGCATTATCCGCAGGCGCGCCTCCGGCGGGTCGACAGCGACACCATGCTGTCCGACGAGCGGTACCGCAGCCTGATCGCCGACGTCGAGGCCCACCGGGTGGACGTGGTGGTGGGCACGCAGATGATCGCCAAGGGGCTGGATTTCCCCCGCGTGTCGTTCGTGGGCGTGCTGACGGCGGACGCGGGAATGATGACGCCGGATTTCCGCGCCGCCGAGCGCCTCTTCCAGTTGATCACGCAGGTCGCCGGCCGAGCCGGTCGGAGCGACCGACCGGGCGAAGTGGTGGTGCAGTGCATCGCTCCTCAGACGCCCGCCCTGCAAGCGGCGATCCGGCACGATTACCTCGCCTTCGCCGACTCGGAGCTGCCGCCGCGGCGGGCCCTGCACTGGCCGCCGTTCGCCCGGCTTGTGCGGTTTGTGCTGGCCGGTGCCAAAGAGACGGTTGTCCGCAACGAGATCATGGACCTGGGCAATCGCATCCGCGAGTCGCTGAGTGCGGCCGGGCTGACGTCGACGCACCTGTTCGGCCCCCACCCTTGCCCGCTGATCCGCCTCCGCCGGCAGTACCGCTATGAATTGCTGCTCCGCGCCCCGGACGCGATGGCCCAGCGAACCGCGCTGGACCACCTTCGCGCCAACCGCGTACTCCGGGCGAAAGTGCCGTCGCTCATCATTGACGTGGATCCGATTTCGATGGCATGAGCCGACATTTCGCCTTCCACCGCGCGTCACCGGTCGCGGCGCCTGGCCCGGACAATCCGACCCCGGCCGCCCCAGCGGCCGCGGATTTTGATGGCGTGGAAGTGCCGGCCACTGCTCTTCGGGCAGACGAGGCTCGGCCTTTCGTCCGGTTCAGCCGATTGGACTTGCTCCTTCCACATCGTCGACGACGGGCACGTCATTGCCCGCGACCTCGTGCAGGTCATCGGACAGTTCCGCGTTCTCGACGGCAGAAATGACGTCCTTTCGGGGTCGGACGATGCCACCTGTTGCGCCAATTGTAACCATGGCGCGGAACGCACCGCGCAATGGCGACAGCGCGGCAGGTACACGGGGTGAGTGCCTCCCGAAATGCGCGAAGGCGATGCAGGGCGTGCCGGAGCCGTTCGGGGGCCGGCGCGACGTGGGCGCTCGGCGAATTACACCTGGTGGCGGGGGCATGATGCGCCGAACGGAGGTGCGGTATGTCGAATCGCGTGGGCTGCCGGCAGCGAATCGTGGCGGCGCTGGAGGCGGTGGCCGGGAAGGCCGGGCCACTCGCCCGCTCCGCCTCCTGATCTTTTTGATCCGCCTTCCGTCCACGTCCGCCGGCCCGATTGTCCTCGTGCGGACGACCGAGCGGCTGCCCGGTTCACGCGAATGCGCGTTGAGGCCACCCTGCTCTGCTCGCTCAAGGCGCCGTGGCGCCGCCAGCCTCCCGACGCCCGGGCGGCGGCAGCAAACCGCGCTCCGGTGGGCGTGGTGCGGATGCTCCTTGTGCACGAGGCGACAGGCGTGCGCCGCCCTTCCCGGTGTCCCTCGTTTTGCGTAGAGTAGTAGCATGGCATGCAAACGAGCGTCGGGCAAACGTCCCCCACACCAGGCTTCCGCCGGCGAAGCCCCCGCGGCGAAGACGGGGGTGGACGGTCCCAAGCCGCCCGCCGCCCCGCGGGCGGGCCGGCCGTCGGCCCTGATCAACACGCGGGTGATTTGCTGCGGCGACTGCATGGACCAGCTCCAGAAACTCCCGGACGCATGCGTGGACCTGATCTGCACCGACCCGCCGTTCAACAGCAACCGCAACTGCGAGGTCTTCTGGGGTGAGGCGAACGAGAAGCGGGCCTTCGAGGACCGCCACGCCTCCACGCAGGCGTACATCGACTACATGCGCCTGCGCTGCATCGTACTGGCCCGCGTGTTCAAGAAGACCGGCAGCTTCTACTCCCACTGCCACGGGAATGGTTGACGAACCCCCGGAACCGATTAGGCTATCGACATGATCACGCGAATCTATGTCAACAACTTCCGCTGCCTGGTGAATTTCAAGGCGGAATTCGACTCGTTTGCCGTTTTGTGCGGCCCCAATGGTGCGGGCAAGAGCTCGGTGTTCGATGCCCTGCGCCTCCTGCAGAACCTTGCCACTGGCGACGGGTTGCTCGGCGGGACGGGGGAATTGGACGTGCCCCGGCTGGAGTTCACTCGCTGGGCGGAGGGCACGGAAAAGGAGAGCAGGATTCAGGAGTTCGAACTGAGCGTGAGCGTGGACGGGCGCGCTTTCGACTACGTCCTGCACGTGGAGCAGAAGGCCGAATACGAGAAACCGCGGATCATCAAGGAGCAGGCCGATTGCGACGGCAAGTTGCTGTTCAAACGCGACTTGGAGGGCGTGGAGTTCGAGAAGGTCGACGGTACGAAGGCGCTTTTCCCGCTTGACTGGCGACAAGCAGCGCTGGCGGCCATCGAACCACGGGCTGTCAACCTCAAGAAGCTCGCGCTCCTCCAGGAAGAGATCGCGAAGCTCATCATCCTCCGCCCCAACCCTCACCGTATGGAGCGCGAGAGCAAAGCCGAGACGCGGCATCCGGATCTGTCGATGACGAACCTTACGTCGTGGTATCGCTCGCTGGCGCAAGAGCAGGATTGGACCGACGCGCTGCGGGATGCCCTGAAGGACGTCTGGCCGGATTTTCGATCCTTCAAACTGGTGGATGCCGGGATGAACACGAAGGCACTCCAACTCCGGTTCGAAAACGAGGCGGGCAGGCCGACGCTTCTGTTCTTTGATCAGCTCTCCGACGGGGAACGGGCGCTCATCGGACTCTATATGGTGCGGGCGGCGTTGCAGACCGGAGCCGCCAGGACCGTGATGATCGACGAGCCGGACAATTTCGTCGGCCTGCCGGAGCTTCAGCCGTGGGTCCTTTCGATGCGCGAACTGCTGGACGACAATCATCAACTTGTGCTGATCTCGCACCATCCGGAGGTCCTCAGCAGCAGCGGGGAAGCGAATGGCCGGTACCTCTGGCGAGACAATCATACCTCCCCCACTCGGATGGAGCCGCTCAAGGTGCCCGAAGGCATATCTGCCGGCGAAGCGATCGCAAGGGGGTGGGCCCGTGGCGAGTAGGACACAGATCGTCTGTCTCTGTGAAGGGGAAAAAGGCGGTGGAAGCGGCAAGCACACGAGCATCGACCAGGTGTTCATTAGCCGCCTGATGAAGTCACTCCAGCCGGACTGGCTGCGCCCTCGGGGCGGGAGCAACGTCGTCCGTCTGGTGCCGTGTGGCGGCCGCAAGACGCTAATTGAGAAGATGCCCGGAGAATTGCGGACCTGTCTCAACAAGGGCGCGGATACGACGTTGATGGTGTGGGCCGACTGCGATGACGACTGCGCGGACGGCGATGCGCTCAAGGACAAGTTCTGGCAGGAAGCGCAGCAGGCAGGAATCGGACAAACCGATTTCGACCGCGTTGTGTTTATCTTCGCCAAGGACCGCCTGGAAAACTGGATTCAGTTCCTCAACACCGGAAAGACGGACGAAGCCGAAGAAGGCCCAAGACTCCGGCACTCCAAGAAGGCGGCCGAGGCGGCCAGGAAACTGGCGAAACTCTGCAAGGCTGGACGAAGCGTGGAGGACATGCCGCCCTCGCTCAGATGGTCATGCAAGGGCTGGCGGTCGCTCGTCCAGCGCATGAAAAAGTCCTAAGCGCGCTCTTCCGGGCCGGATTCGTCCTCGGCGGCATCCCCAGCAAGACGTAGCTCGCCGACTGTGGCATCGACGGCCGCATCTTCCCCTTTGATGTCGCACCGAAGAAACCCGCTCCCACCTCGACAAGGTGCGCAACGCCCTGTGCCCGAGACGTTCCATCCGTCGGACGTGTCCCTCCCGTCCATCCAACCCGGCGTCTGCCCCGCCGCGCCGTCCCGACCGGTCGCGATTCCCCTTCGTTTCTGCGTTTTTGCGTTTCCCAGTCTCTGCGTTTCTCCCCCCTCGGCCCCTCGATCCCTCGATCCCTCGGCCCCTTGGTCCCTCGATCCCTCCGCCCCTCCATCCCTCGGTTCCTCGGTCCCTTGATCCCTCCGCCCCTCGGCCCCTGCTTCCTTCTGCCTTTTCCCCCAAGCATCTGCCCTCCAAACCCCGACATTTCACCTTTTAGCCCCGAAATTTCGGGCAAGACCGGCCACCCAGGCAAACTGGGCAACCCGTTTCCTGCCGCATGAAGACGCATAATCATCGGCGGTCATGCACTGCACGCCCCCAGGCGAACACCCCGTTTCCAGCCAACCGGCGCTCCGCCCCCATCCGCACTCCATCATTCGCAATCTCAGCGCGCCGCGATTCGCAATTCGCAATTGTCTCCGCGCCCGCCCGCCATGTTATTCCCACAGAGGAGGATTCTGACCATGACCACACAGCAAACGGACCCGCGGCACAACGCAACCCCACGCGGCCCGGCCACCGGCAAGCGATGGACGCGTTTCGAAAAGGCGGTCCCCCCATCCGTCAGACAGGCACTCGTCCAGCGTCTGGCCGGCGAAGTCAACCAGAGCACGCGAGCTGCATTATTCGATGTCTTTGCACTCGCCGAACAGTTCGGCGTCTCGCGCCGCCAGTTTCGCCGCTTCGCAGATCGCGTCCCCTACGTACGCCAGGCCGCCAGGCTCCCCGCCACGCCGGCCATGCCGCTGGCGCCTTCGCCGCTCGGGGAGATCTATCGCGAATGGGAAAGCCGGGCGTACGAGGCGATGAGGCAGCTTACGGACCAGCTCGATACGAATGACCTGCAGGTCTGGAACCAGATCGTCACCATGGGCCTGCTCTTACGCATCTTCTCAATGTTGGCGGACCACGCGACTGTGCTCCAATTGCGGGATCTGACGATCGCGTCACAGGCATTGGCCGATCTGAGGGGCGTTGGCTCTCGCACGTCCTCAAGCAAGCCGCCCAAGGAAGACTCCCCCAAACGCGAGCTCACCGACGAGGAGTTCCAAGCCGCGGTTCACAAGCTCTACGGCCTCCACATTCCCAAGTGAATCCTCTCGATCCGCCGCCGGCCGATCGCCACCCGCAAGTCCGCCGTCACAGCGTTACGGCCTGACTCTCCAGACAGCCCGCCATCGTCAACCGCGCGGAGGTGGCCGGCTCGCTGACGGAGCTGGACCGCTACGACTACACCTATGACAACGTGGGCAATCGCCAGACGGCCGAAGTGGCCGGCGACCCCACCATCGCCGATTCGATCCTCTACGGGTACGACGGTTTCCACCGCCTCA
>JBPOIK010000145.1:0-6276 GCA_052034525.1 Planctomycetota bacterium | reverse complement strand
TGAGGCGGTGGAAACCGTCGTACCCGTAGAGGATCGAATCGGCGATGGTGGGGTCGCCGGCCACTTCGGCCGTCTGGCGATTGCCCACGTTGTCATAGGTGTAGTCGTAGCGGTCCAGCTCCGTCAGTGAGCCGGCCACCTCCGCGCGGTTGACGATGGCCGTCTGCCGCCGATGCACGTCGTAATCCACGTGCCGACGAATCCAGGCTGCCGTGGGGCCGGCCGTGCGCGCCGCCCGGTCCGTCGGGAACCGGCCGGCGTATGCGTATTCGGCCAGGAGCTGGCCGTTGCGGTGAACGGCCGTGGTCTGCCCCAGTCCGTCATGGTCAAACGTCAGCGTAATGCCGACGTCGGCGGGATAGCCCAACAGCGTGCGGTCGCCCGCCTGGTTGTGGTCGTGGGTAACCGTTTTGTCGACGCCGCCGACCGTTTGCGTCTCCGCGGTGGTCTGGCCGAATCCGTCGTGAGAGAACGTGACGCGGTGGCTGGCGTCGCGCTGGGCCAGGGTCATCCAGCCGAGCGGCGTGTAAGCGAATGTCTCTTCGAGCCGGCCGTCCACGGTTTTGGTCAGCACCTGGCCCCGCCGGTTGTGCGTGTAGAGCGAGGCCTGCCCGCGCGGGTCGGTGCGCTGCGTCATCCGGCCGGCGTCGTCGTAGACATACGTCCAGCTTCCGCCGTCGCAGAAGTCGATGCGCGTGCGCCGGCCGAGCTTGTCGTTGGCGTAGGTCGTGGTTTCCGTCAGGCCCAGGCCATCCCAGGTCCGTTGGAACGTCAGGTGGCCGAGCTGGTTGAACTGGGATTCCGTCTGCCGCGGGGCCGCCGCGTCGGCGTTTTCGACGATCCTGATCTGGTCCCCGAAGGCGTTGTACTCGTACTTCGTGGCGACGCCCTCGGCGTCCGTCGTGCGCGTACACCGGCCCAGCGCGTCATACTGATGGGTCGTCGTCAGCGCCGGGGGGCCGTTGGCAACTTCCGAGGTCACCCGGCCAAGGGCGTCGTAGCCGTACGTGTGCGACCGCGCCCCGAGCGGCAGCTCCGTGAGGGTCTTCGTCGCGACCTGATTGTGAACGGTGTAGGTTCGTGACTCGGTGTTGCCCTGGGGGTCGGTGATCCGTGTGATCCGGCCGATGGCGTCGTAATCGTAGTCGGTCACTCGCGGCTGTGGGGGGTCGCCGGCGTAGGTCGTCTCGGTATCGACGCGTTCGGAGCCGGCTATGTAGATCAGGTCCGTCACCCGGTCCACCGCCGGGCTGGCAGGCCCCGTATTGGCCGGGTCGGCCATCTGTACGCGGCGTGTGTTGCGGCCCAGTTCGTCGTATTCCCAGCGTTTCTGCGTCAGCGGCGTGCCGCCGGCATCGTATGCGGTCTCGCGGATGCAGTTGTCGCGGCTGTCGTACGCACTGACCACGCGCAGATCGAGCGTGGCGCCTTCGTAGCGTTTCTCTTCGACCGCCCGGCCGAGCGCGTCGTACGTAAACCGGATTTCGTTGCCGACCGGGTCTTCGACAAAGACCACGTTCCCCCGGCCGTCGTGGTCGTAGGTCGTCACGCCGCCCTCGGCGTCGGTCATGGACGTCTGCCGATTGGCGAAGTCATACGTGAAGACCGTTTCGGCGTTCCCGGCGGCGGCTTTCTGCCGGCGCAGTGTCGCGTTGCCGGCCAGGTCGAAGCCGATTTCCGTGACGCGGTCGGCGTTGTTGTTGGGCGAGCCGCCGGGCGCGGCCAATTCGCGCACCCGCCAGGACCGGCCCAGGTTGTCGTATTCGCTGCGGGTTTCCGAGAGCGTGGCAAGCGCCTGCGTATCAACGACATACTGGCGCGTCACCTGTCCGGCGTTGTCGTACTCGAAATGGGTCGTGCCGTCCGGTCGAATCTCAGCCGTCCGGTGGTTGTAAGCGTCGTATTGATAGGACGTCTGCGTCGCGCAGTCCGGGCAACCCTGGCACGAACGGTGCACCAGGTTGCCGTTCAGGTCATAGGCGTACGTGCTGATGAGCACCGGGTCCGGCCCGATCCGCGTTTCGACAATCTGCCCGCGACCGTTGCGGATGATCTGCTTCCAGAGCCCGTCGGGGTATGTGATCCGCGTGATGCGGTCCTGCGCGTCGTATTCATACGTCGTGACGTGGTTGCCCGGCGTGACGGTCCTGCTGGCTACCCGACCATAGGCGTCGTAGGCGTATGCTGTGACGACCCAGCCGGTCGGCGCGTTCAGCGTGAACGGCCCGTCGTTGTCCGCGACACGCACCTCGGTCAATCGGCCGTCCGTGTACACGTAGTCGGTCTGGCGGAGCACCGGCCCGCTTGCGCCGGCGGCGAACGTATACGTGCGAGTCAGCATTCCGGCGCTGTTCCATTCCTGCCGCGTGATGTAGCCGTCCGGGTCGATGCGCTGGATTTCCTGGCCGAACGCATCGTGCGTGAACTGCCATTCGATCTGCCCCGCGCCCGGTTTCTCCGTTCGCCGATTCAGATTGTCGTAGGCGTCGTAGCCGCAGTCGATGGTGACACTCGCGCCGGCGCCGTCGTTGCGGGTTTCGTAGTCGACGCGGTGCTTGCTGTCGTAGGTGCGTGTGCGAAACGCCCGGAAGCCCGTGTACACGCCGGTCGTCACCAGGGGTTCGTCCCGCCGCGTCAGAAAGCCGCCGGAGTCGTACGTCAGGTCCGTGCAGGCATTGCGCGATACGTCGCATTCCTGCGTGATCTGCCAGATGCCCCAGTCCGGGCCGCTCGGATTGTTCCGTGCCCAGGTGCGGGTCATGTGACTCTGGGGCCCGGCCGGCATCCCCGCTATTCCCGGAGGCGCCAAGAACGCCTCGACCACGTTGAAATCACAGTTGAACAGGGTGTATTCGGAGAGGTCTCCGGCCGGCCAGGTCTTCTGCATACAGCGGCTCAGCACGACCTGCCGGCCGCCGATGGTGCAAATCTGATGGTAAAACGGGTCCGCTTCGCCCGGCGGAGTGCCTTCCGATGGAGTGTGATAATCGAAGACGGTCACGGCCGGGATCCCGTTTGTGCTGCTCAGTTCCTCATACTCAGCCAGCCTCAGGACCCGGTTGTGCTTGTCGATCGTCCGAATGGCCACCTGATAGTCCGTCTGGTCAACGTAGAACCTGGCTTCCATGAAGCTGTTGCTGGTGACGTCATCCGGCGGTCCGTAAAGGAACTCGGCGAGGGTCTGAAGGTTGCCCATGCCCGTTGAGCCGCGGGTCCGCTTGATGAGCCGCCCCTGGTGGTCGTAGACAAACTGGGCCAGCACGTTGCCCGCCAGGTCGGATACCTTCTTCAGTTTGCGGTCGTACTTTGTGGCCGGATTGCCGTCGTCCGGATACCACTCGTAAAGCCGGCTCGGCCCGCCTCCGCTGATCGAAGCTTGCACCAGCGGGCGCGAGCCGGGATAGAGGGGGTTTGCGGGCGGATCGAACCGCGTCTCCACCTGACGAGTGCCGTCGGGTGAAGTCCCGGTTATCGTCAGAAGAAGCTTGTTTCCCTGCGTCGTGTAGCCGTAATCGATCTTCAGGCTCGGCGAAGCGGTCTCCTTTTGCCGGATCAGGTTGCCGGCCACCGTTCCGCCCTGGTATTCAGAGGTGCGTTGCGAGGTCCCGCTGCCGGCCGGCTGATGAACGTTGATAAGTTTTGCGCTGCGGAACCTGTAGTCTTCGGGCGTAATCTGACCGGGCGTTTGCGAGCTGTCCGTCGTGAGAAAGCGGTACGACTTGTCCGCGCAGGTGTCGTTCACGCGCAGCCGCGTCTGGCTGCCCTCCTGGTAGAAGGTCCAGTTCCAGCCCGGCACGTCCTCCACGGCAAACCAGACCCCGAACAGGTTGACGGCAAGAAAAGTATTACTGTACACGCTGTCAAATGCGTACCATCTGGCATCGTTGCCCAGCGTCTCGCCCAGGCTGCGGCCCGCCTTCCAGCGGTTATGCCCGACCCGCATCGACGGCAACTCCACGTTCAGATCGTTGACGACTCGCACGCCCACCGCTTCGAACTCCGCCGCCTGCTGCCGGGCGTCCGGCAGGTTGGAGGCCGTGCATTCGTCATCCAGTGGCGGCGGCTCTATCCACCAATCGTCCGTGCTCGTGTCCGAGCAAACGCCGACGTCCAGTGTGTCCGTCCGTACGAACTGAACGCGGTCTCCGTCGCGTGGGACCGGGCAGCCGTAGCTGTCGCCCGCCCAGCGCAGCGTGTGGAGGAACAGCCGCACTGTACGGCCCTTCACGTCGTCCAGGGAGCGCCCATCCTTGAGCCCGACCTCGACATAGTCGGGGACCGTCCGCCATTCCGACTGGCGGAACGTGACGTGCGCGGGGCTCCAGGTGAACACAAGATACTGAAACATGATGCTCCCGAGGCTGGGCAGGGAGTCTTTGCGATAGATCATTTCATAGAACGAGTCTGGATGCGTCAGGACCGAGCCCGCCACCTTCACATCAAAGATCGTTTCGTCGTAAACGGCTGTCACGAAGAACAACGCCCCGGCGTAATCGCTCGAAGAGGAAGTGCTGCCCCCCAGACTGATCGCGTAGCGAGCCGCGGCGGCGATTGGCTGAACGCTGTTCGTGCATTCCAGCGGAATGTTCTTGAGGCAGTCGAACCCTTCGATCGGCTCGAAACGTGCGCAATACGTCGGCGCGGGCGGCGCAGCCCATTTTATCGAGACTTCGAATTCATCGAATCGGCGCGGAGCTGCCTCGACGGGTCCACTGATGTTCCAGCACAACAGGTTGTTCTGATAGTACCAGGTGGCGAATGTGCTCCAGCAGTCGCACCCCCCGTATTCGCCGCACTGATTGGGGAAGTAGACCTGCGGCGTCCAAAGCCCCTGGCCACAGTCCGGGCCCACGTACGCCCAACCCCAGTAGTAGTAGAACCACTGACTGTAGATGGGCGGCGGGTAGATATTGCTTCGACCCTCCGTCACGAGCGCCTCCCGAGCGCCCCAGAGCCAACTCGGCGGATCCACTCTTTCGGGTTTGAGTTGCAGCCCCTCGGCACGTACTGCTGTCGACCAGGCCGCCATCGCCGCGAACACCAACGCCCCGAACCCCGCCTGACAGACCCTCTTCCGCTCGATCATCGAACAACCCTCCTGGCAAGAGACAACAGCTTCCCCGCCGCAGTCGACCGCCGGCTTAGCGCCGGAAGGCGACTCGTCACTTCCGCTGCGGCCCATCCGGGCATGCACCTTGGGCCCGGACGGTTGGCTGCACCTTGTTTTGTCGTCACATACGGGCCCTCGACGCTTTCGCTCACGTCAAGGGCGGGATTGCGCAGGCCCATGCCTCCATGCGCAGATCCCCTCCGTTGGATTCACTCCTGATACGCGAAAATAGAAACTGCCACGCGATGGACATCAAGGCTCCCCGAAACGACCCGTCGCGAAGACGGATGAGACAGGATCCCCTCCTTGGAAGAACCTGCTTATGCCGCTCACCCAGATGCTTCTGATCCAAGCATACCAAGGAGCATCCGCGATTTCAAACAATACGGAGGCCGAAAAGCGCGCGTTCTGAAACAAAGATGACCCCTGCGACATCCCATTATGCGTGCAATCACTCAGTCCAACCCCCCAAAAGGGCATTTCGAAAGACTCGGCGGTGGACTCAACACGCATTCGCGTGAATCGAGTAACCGATCGGTCGTGTACAGCGGGAGAAATCGGCCAGCAGGCGTGGTCGGGCGGCGCATAAGGGCGTTCAGAAAGCGGGGGCGGAGCGAGCGAGTTGCCTGGCCGTCCAGGCCACCGCCTCCAGCGCCGCCACGATTCGCTGCCAGCGGCCCACGCGATTCGCCATGCCGCACCTCCGTTCGGCGCATCATGCCACCCCGCCGCCAGATGCAAATCACCAAGCGCCCTTGCCTATCGGATCGCGCGGTTCCCTTTCGTCGAGTGATTCGCTGACGAAATGAGTTGCGAAACCGCTCCTAAAAACGCTTGCAACAGGCGCAAGAGGCGGTACAGGTGCGAGCGACCCACTGGCGATCCTGCGGTCGAAAACGCCGTTCGCCGCATTTGATGGCCCTCGACATGCAGGAGGTCACAGGTTCAAGTCCTGTATCGCCCAGTAGCGCAACGTGCGAAGCGGTCGAAAGTTACGAGAGCGACCGTCGGATTTCCCTGAGGCGGCGAAGGGCTAAACGCGCGGAGCGCGCTCCGCGCAACTGCCATGAGCCGATTGCCAAAACCAGCCGCTTACCGTCGCCGCACCGTCCGCGGCAAACCCGTCGCGTACGTCACGATCCGAGACCTGTTTACCGGCCGAATCA